>CALRKC020000021.1:0-12334 GCA_943367895.1 Erythrobacter sanguineus
TAATTTCCTCCCCTATCTGCTTCGTATTTCCATACGGCGACATGGCAGGCTGTACAGGAGCATCTTCGGTAATCGGCATTGCAGTTGCCTGACCGTATACCGTACAGGAAGAACTGAAGATGAAATTCGCGTCCGGCATTTGCTGCAACTGCTGCAGCAGATACACTAAAGCACCGATGTTATTTTCATAATACAACAATGGATTCTCCACACTTTCGCCAACGGCTTTTGAGGCGGCGAAGTGTATGATGCCTTTTAAATCAGTATGCCGTTCGAAGAAATCGATAACAGCTGCCTTTTCACGAAGGTCAATTTTCTCAAAGACCGGTTTTACGCCTGAGATCGCTTCAATACCATCAAGTACATTTTCAGAGGCGTTTGAAAGGTTATCAATAACAACAACCTCAAATCCCTTTTGAATCAGTTCTACCACAGTATGCGACCCAATGAATCCGAGTCCGCCCGTTACAGCTATTTTCATATACTATTTTTTCGTCGTTTGTATCGTAAAGTCAAAAATGTCCTTTTTATCGGCGTTTTTATAATTGTATTTCAGTGAATAGCCATTTTCCCGAAACAGCTTCATTGCAGGACTCGTATCAAAATTTTTCTGAGCTGCCTCACGGGTGGTTTTTTTGACCTGGTCGATGTTGGTCTCGGCAAGGTTAACATCTGCCGAAAGTGTACTGTAGTAAATTACGGTTTTTTCAGGTTTCAATGCCACGCTGTCCAACATCGTTACCGCATCTATTTGCTTCGGGCACTCTTTGTTAAAAGCCTCAATCCCTTTTTTAATTTCGGATTTGACGCCGTTCCCTGACATCAGTTTGGTGGTTACAAAAAAAGCAAGACCGAATGCCACGATGAATGTGATGACATTGAAAAGCATTCCCCTGTTCCCTTTCTTTTTTTGTTCCATAATGCTTTTAGCTTAAGAATTCAAGGACGCTGTCCGTAATGAATTTGATTTGCTCGTCGTCGAGTTCGGTATGCATCGGCAGTGAAATAACTTCCTTTACCAAACGGTTCGTTACCGGAAAATCTTCTTCCTTATAGCGTACATCCTGATATGCTTTTTGGGAATGCAGCGGAATCGGATAATAAATGGCACAGGGAATTCCTTTGTCCAGAAGGTGTTGCATCAGCCCGTCGCGGTCTGCATCAATAATCCTCAGGGTATACTGATGAAATACGTGGCAGTCGCAAACATCGCAGATCACCGGCGCAATGATATTTTTATGTGCTCCTAAAGCTGCCGTATATTTCCGCGCAGCATCCTGGCGGGCCTTTCCATAAGCATCGAGAAACGGTAGCTTGGCATCCAAAACACCAGCCTGTATACTGTCCAGACGGGAGTTCACGCCCACCACATCGTGATGGTATCTGACATACATTCCATGATTTACAATGCCCCTGATTTTATGTGCCAATGCATCATCGTTGGTAAAAATCGCACCTCCGTCGCCGTAACAACCCAGGTTTTTTGATGGGAAAAATGAGGTTGACGCCACATGACCGATTGTGCCGGCCTTCTTTTTGGTTCCGTCAGAAAACCTGCAATTGGCACCTATAGCCTGTGCATTGTCTTCAATGACATACAGATTGTGCTCTTTTGCGATGTCCATAATCGCTTCCATGTTTGCCGCCCTTCCGAATAAATGTACAGGCACAATCGCTTTCGTCTTCGGGGTGATGGCTTTCTTAATGGCGTCGATTGAAATATTCATATTCACAATATCGACATCAACTAAAACCGGTGTCAACTGCAGCAAAGCGATAACTTCTACCGTTGCAGCGAAGGTAAAATCCGCCGTAATAACCTCGTCACCCGGCTTTAAATCCAATCCCATCATGGCAATCTGCAGCGCGTCCGTACCGTTAGCGCACGGGATAACATGCTTTACGTCAAGATATTCTTCGAGATTCTTTTGAAACGCATGGACTTGCGGTCCGTTGATATAAGTATTGTTATCAAGCACTTCCTGAATAGAAGCATTTACGGTTTCTCTTATACGCTCGTATTGCCCTTTCAGGTCAACCATCTGGATTTTTTTCATTGGATTTTGGTATTAAAAACAGGCAAAAATAAGAATTTAATGGGTGGCTACCAATGAAATTAATTTTATCTGCCGTATTTTAGCCCGACAAATTTCCTGAGATGATTTTCCTGTACAATCTTATCGTCCTGCTGGCCTCAAAACTGTTAAAAGTAGCAGCTTTGTTCAGTCCGAAGATGAAACTTTTTGTTGATGGAAGAAAGGACGTAACTGCGAAACTCCTTGCTAAAATCAGCCCTACAGACAAAACAATCTGGTTTCACACCGCCTCATTGGGCGAATTCGAACAGGGACTTCCCGTAATGGAAGCCATAAAGGAAAAATACCCGACGCATAAGATTGTCGTGACGTTTTTCTCGCCTTCAGGTTATGAAGTTCGGAAAAACAACACCGTTGCCGATGTGACGGTTTACCTGCCGCTTGATACGCCTGAAAAAGTAAAAACCTTCCTTAAGGCCGTACATCCGGCTATGGTTTTCTTTGTCAAATATGAATTCTGGCCAAACTACCTCAGGCAGCTTAAGAAACAAAACATCCCGACTTACCTCATTTCCGGTATTTTCCGTCAAGAACAGGTGTTTTTTAAATGGTATGGCGGATTTTACAGAAAAGCGCTCCGTACTTTCGATGAGTTTTTTGTACAGAACGAGCAATCGAAGCAACTATTGCAAAGCATCGGTTTCCAGAATGTAAAAGTCAGTGGCGACACCCGTTTCGACCGTGTTTCAAAGATACTGGAGCGCGATAATTCAGTTGATTTTATTGAGGAATTCATTGACGGAAAAATGACTTTCGTTGCAGGCAGTTCCTGGCCGAAGGATGAAAGCCAGTACCGCGATTTCATCAATACGACTACTTTTGACGTAAAATACATCATCGCGCCACACACCACCAAGCCCGAACAGATGCAGGAACTTAAAAACAGTTTTTCAAAAAAGACGGTGCTGTTTTCAGAAAAGGAAGAAAAAAACCTGGCTGAATACGACATTTTCATTATCGATACAATTGGATTACTGACGAAGATCTACAGTTATGCCGACCTCGCTTACGTAGGCGGCGGTTTCGGTACTGCCGGCCTTCACAACATACTGGAACCGGCGACTTTCGGCATTCCGATTGTTATTGGCCCGAATTATTCAAAATTCTCCGAAGCGGTTGCTCTCGTCGGTTTGGGCGGATGCGTTTCGGTAAAAACAAAAAAAGAACTCGAGGAAACGTTTGCGCTCCTGATACAAAACGAAGACGAAAGACTTGAAAAAGGCCACATCTGCAGTACTTTCGTGCAAATGAACAAGAATGCTACAGCCATCATCATGAAAAACATCCAGGATGTGTGAATTCAATCCCATCACTGAAAATGACATTCCGATCATCCTCCCGATGATGGAAACTTTTTATGCCATTGATGGCTACCCGATTGATAGTGAAAAATCAAAGGCCCTTTTCAAAACGTTTATCGCTGATGAAAATCTTGGCAAAGCCTGGTTGATTTACAATAATGGACAACCCGCCGGGTACGTCATCCTGACAACCATTTTCAGTTTCGAATATGGCGGAAAAATAGCCTTTATAGACGAGCTGTATATTAAGGAGGCATTCCGCGGTCAGGGAATCGGCAAAGCCAGTGTAACATTCCTGAAGGAACAGGCGACTAAAATGGGGTTGAAGCTACTGTACCTTGAAGTGGAACACCACAATTCGAATGCGCAGGAACTCTACCTGAAAGCCGGTTTCACGATACACAACCGGCGACTGATGCAATATAAAATCAAATAATTTATTAAATACACCATCATGAGATTCTTAAAACTGATTCTTTTATTTGTCATTATCCAGGTCAACGCGCAACAGGGCGGTATGTGGATCCCTTCGCTGCTGGAAGGTATGAATGAAAAAGAAATGAAAAGCCTCGGCATGAAAATGTCGGCGAAGGACATTTACGATGTGAACCATTCCAGCCTGAAAGATGCCGTTCCACAATTTGATGGCGGCTGTACATCGGAAGTGATTTCACCCAAAGGTTTATTGCTAACCAACCATCACTGCGGATTTGACGCCATTCAATCGCATTCATCTGTGGAACATGATTACCTGACCGATGGTTTCTGGGCTTATAAAATGGAAGATGAACTGCCGAATGAGGGCATGGTTGTCATGTTCATCGTTAAGATTGAAGATGTTACAAAACAGGTTCTTGCCGGCACGGATAATCTGGCGGAAGCCGATAAGCAGAAAAAAATCCAGGAAAATATCTCCGCATTATCGAGTACTTTTCCTAAAGAAAACTGGCAGGAGAACAAAGTCCGTACGTTTTATGAAGGCAATCAGTATTTACTTTTTGTTACTGAGACCTTTAAGGACATCCGATTGGTCGGTGCCCCACCCTCATCAATCGGGAAATTCGGATCGGACACCGACAACTGGGTCTGGCCAAGACATACCGGTGATTTTTCATTGTTTCGTATCTATGCTGATAAGAACAACCATCCTGCGCCCTACTCAAAAGACAATGTGCCCTATGTTCCGAAGCATTTCCTTCCGGTGTCACTTGATGGTGTAAAGGAGGATGACTTTAATATGGTGATGGGTTTTCCGGGAAGGACTACCGAGTATCTGCCGGCTGTAGCGATTGAGCAGATTGTAAATGAGTTGAATCCTGCCAAAATAGAAGTACGCGACAAAGCGCTTAAGATTGAGGACGGCTTTATGAGGAAAGACAATGCCATTAAAATCCAGTATGCCTCAAAATACGCCGGGATTGCCAATTACTGGAAAAAATGGATCGGAGAAACACAGGGATTGAAAAAATCCGGAGCGATCAAAATCCGTAAAGAAGAGGAAAAACGCTTTCAGGCGGAAGTTTTGAAAAAAGGAAGAACAGCGGAATACGGCAACCTGCTTTCGGATTTTGAGACCAATTACAACGAAATCGCTCCTTATGCATTGGCACGCGATTATTTCACCGAAGTGGCATTGCGTAACACGGAATTACTCAGCGTCGGATATAAACTGTATCAACTGGAACAACTCCATAAAACGAAAGGAGAACAGGCATTTACAGACAGGAAGAACAATCTGGCCAATGGGCTTGGAGATTTTTACAAGGATTACAATAAGAATGTGGACGAAAAGGTATTCGGTGAATTGATTGCAATTTACGCTAAAAAAGTACCTGCCCAATTCATGCCTCCGGCTTTATCAAATGCCGACGCGGAAAAGCTTACTGCCGATATTTACACCACCACCGCGCTGACAAGCTATGACGGCATCAAGAAATTGCTTTCCGGGGACACACAAACGGTCCTGAATAATATGAATGCTGACAAAGGCTACCAACTCATCAAAAATATGGCAGACACTTATCTAAATAAAGTTGCCCCGAAATATGATGAAATCAACCTCAGGATAATGGCGTTGCAACGCACCTATATTAAGGCATTGCTCGAACTGAAAACGAGGCCGAGGATGTTTCCTGATGCCAACAGTACGTTACGCGTGACTTATGGAAAAGTAAAAGGCTATAAAGCCAAAGACGCCACGATCTACGAATCAAAAACTTATCTCGATGGTGTGATAGAGAAATACATCCCGGGCGATTATGAATTCGACGTGTCTCCGAAACTTATTGACCTTTACAATAAAAAGGACTATGGCCCATATGCTGAAAACGGGAAAATGCCGGTATGTTTTATAGGAACCAGCCATACCACAGGAGGAAACTCCGGAAGCCCTGCAATTGACGCACACGGAAACCTGATCGGCCTGAACTTTGACCGCGTGTGGGAAGGTACCATGAGCGACATTTATTATGACCCCGCAATCTGCCGTAACGTAATGACCGATATCCGATATGTTTTATTCATTATCGATAAATTTGCGGGGGCGCAGAACATCATTGATGAACTGAAACTTGTCCATCCAAAGAAAAAAAGATAATGCTCTGAATTCCAAACACAAAACCCATAAAAAGTAACTACAACGTTTAAGGAGGTAATTTCTGAGGGGGTGCTGATTTCCAAAGCATTGAAAAGTTGAATTTTTTTCAAAAAAAAATTGAAAAATAATTTTACATATTAAAAAATTTATATCTTTGCCTCGAATTAATAATTAACCTTTTATAATTAAGTAAGATGAAAAAAGTATTTTTAAGTTTAGCTGCTATCGCTGTATTGTCTGTTGTTTCTTGCAAGAAAGAAGCTGAAGGAACTGAGACTACTGTAGATACAACTACTGTTGAAACTCCAGCTACTGTTGAGACAACTACAACTACTACTGTAGATACAACTGCTGTTGACACTACTAAAGCTGCTGCTACTCCAGCTGAAACTCCAGCTAAGTAATTAGTATCTGAAGAAAAAATCAAAGCCTCGCATTGCGGGGCTTTTTTTATTAGATAAAGTCACATGATTAGCCCGCAGCATTTACCCAAAACTACTTTGTTGCGGAATTGCATCGCAGACGCGAGTTTGTCGAGTAAATTAAACGAAATTAATTGTTAAGTTAGTAGCTCGTTTTGTAAGCGCCGGCAAATCTACAGCCATGCCTGTTCCCTCTTTGAGGCGAATCGTACGGTTTATCCGAAAATAATATCATTCTGAGAGAAATCAAGCACTTCCGCAGTGACGGCACTTTGGCTGATTTCATCAATACCCTTCTGCAGCCTTAGTTCAGTTGAATACTTCCTGCTGACAACGGCAAGGGTTTCATCAATGGTCAATTTAAAAAAGTATTTTCCGGCGGCGGCTTTGTGCCTGGAATAAGAAGCCTGTTCCAGATTCGCCTTCAGTTTTTCAATTGCTTCCTCACACTCAAAACGCAGTTCATAGCCGGCACTGCTGAAAATAGTTTTACCCTTACGTGAGGTAAACGCAAATTTATATTCCCCGTTAAATCTCTTACTGATTACAAAAGCACCCATAAAGTTAGGTTCAAAACTGAAAAAATTAAAATCCAAAGTCTGTAAAACAAAAAAAGAGGTGCCATAATTTGACACCTCTTTTTTTTGGTACTCAGAGCGGGACTTGAACCCGCACGAACATTGCTGTTCACTGGATTTTAAGTCCAGCGTGTCTACCAATTTCACCATCCGAGCTGGATATAGAGCGAAAAACGGGGCTCGAACCCGCGACCTCGACCTTGGCAAGGTCGCGCTCTACCAACTGAGCTATTTTCGCATGTATTTAAAAGAACATCAATACTTCTTGTGTATTGCGAGGGCAAATTTAAAACATTAATTGAATTATACAAGGCTTTTTTACAAAAAAATCTGCTGAAAAAGTTAACCTGTTGAAATACAAAACCTAAATCCGGAACTATTTTTTGGAAAGCATCCTGCGGATTTCGTTCAGCTTCATCAAAGCCTCTACGGGCGTCAGCGTATTGATGTCAAGGTTTAGGATTTCATCGCGGATTTCTTCCAATAACGGATCATCGAGATTAAAAATACTCAATTGCATTTCCTCTTTAGCCGACCTTACACCGTTAAGCGCGTCTCCGGAGTGGTCCTTTTCAAGCTTCTTCAAAAGCTTCTGCGCCTTCATGATTACGGTTTGCGGCATACCGGCCATCTTCGCGACATGAATACCGAAACTGTGTGCGCTGCCGCCCTTAACCAGTTTACGTACGAAAAGCACCGTATCCTTAAGTTCTTTGACCGACACATTGTAGTTCTGTATCCTCGAAAGTATCTCACTCATTTCATTGAGTTCATGATAATGTGTCGCAAATAACGTTTTGGGTTGTGACGGATGTTCATGGAGATATTCGGCGATGGCCCAGGCGATCGAAATTCCATCATAAGTACTCGTCCCGCGACCGATTTCATCGAGTAAAACCAGACTCCTGTCTGAAATGTTGTTCAAAATCGAAGCCGTTTCATTCATCTCCACCATGAACGTAGATTCCCCCATCGAAATATTATCGGAAGCCCCGACACGGGTGAAAATTTTATCGACGATTCCCATACGGACGCTGTCCGCAGGAACAAAGCTTCCCATTTGCGAAAGCAGCACAATCAACGCTGTTTGTCTTAAAATAGCCGATTTACCCGACATGTTCGGGCCGGTAATCATGATAATCTGTTGTGAATCCCTGTCGAGAAAAACATCGTTGGCGATATAGGGTGTCCCGATGGGCAATTGTTTCTCAATCACAGGATGCCTTCCATTGACGATTTCAAGTTCAAAAGTATCATCCAATAAAGGACAAACGTAATTGTTTTCGATCGCCAATTGCGCGAATGAAGTCAGGCAGTCCAACTGTGCCACCAGATTTGCATTAAGCTGTACAGGCTTAATATAGGTAGAAATCCACACCACCAATTGCTCGAATAATTCGCTTTCGAGTTTGTGTATTTTTTCCTCAGCACCCAGGATTTTAGTTTCATACTCCTTAAGCTCTTCGGTAATGTAGCGTTCCGCGTTCACAAGGGTCTGCTTACGGATCCATTCCGCAGGTACTTTGTCTTTATGGGTATTGCGGACTTCAATATAATATCCAAACACGTTATTGAACGAAATCTTCAATGACGAAATCCCGGTCTTTTCAGATTCCCGCTTTTCAATACCTTCCAGAAACTCTTTTCCTGTGGTTGAAATTACCCTAAGTTCGTCCAATTCGTTATTGACACCAAACGCAATGGCGTTTCCTTTTGCAATCGCAACCGGCGCGTCGGGATTAAGCGTTTCCTTAATTTTCCCGCGAAGCAGCTCACAGCTATGCAGACTGTCGCCGATGGTTTTAACTGCCTCCAACGGACTTTGCAGCGCCAAATCCTTGATTGGAATAATCGCGTCAAGGGAATCCTTCAGGTAAATCACCTCGCGTGGACTCACTTTGCCCGTTGCTATTTTTGAAATCAGTCTTTCAAGATCGGAAATCTGCTTAATCTGGTATTGAATGCTTTTGAGGACGTCCTGATTATCTTTGAGATAAGAAACCACTTCATGGCGGCTTCTTATTTTATTGATGTCCTTCAACGGAAGCGCAAGCCAGCGTTTAAGGAGTCGGCTTCCCATCGGGGAAAGTGTGCGGTCAATCACATCAAGCAAGGTGACCGCATTGGGATTGTAACTGTGGTACAATTCAAGGTTCCGGATCGTAAAACGGTCCATCCATACGTAAGCATCTTCCGCAATCCGCTGGATTGAGGTGATGTGCTGAATCCTGTCGTGTTGTGTTTCGGACAGGTAATAAAGGATGGCACCTGAAGCAATAATCCCATCAGGCAGTTCCTCAATTCCAAAGCCTTTCAGGGAAATGGTCCGGAAATGATTTGTTAGCGTCTGCAAAGCATAATCCTCTTTATAAACCCAGTCCTCGAGGTAAAAATTATGAAAATCTTCACCGAAGGTTTCCTTAAAGTCATTCTTGTTCTGCTTTGGCACCAGCACTTCACTCGGGTTAAAATTCTGCAGCAGTTTATCAATGTACTCCTCGTTACCCTGTGCCGTCAGGAATTCTCCGGTAGACACGTCAAGAAAAGCAATGCCGATATTTTTTTTGCCGAAATACAAAGCGGCCAGGAAATTATTGGATTTGGAATGCAACACCTCATCGTTCATAGACACACCCGGCGTAACCAGTTCGGTAACCCCTCTCTTAACAATTGTCTTTGTCATTTTGGGATCTTCAAGCTGGTCGCAAATGGCTACCCGAAGTCCGGCTTTCACCAGTTTAGGAAGATATGTATTCAGGGAATGATGCGGAAAACCTGCCAAAGCGGTTTCGGTTTCAGACCCTGCGCCACGCTTGGTCAGAACGATTCCCAGTATTCTCGATGCCCTAATGGCATCCTCCCCGAAAGTCTCGTAAAAATCGCCCACACGAAAGAGGAGACAGGCATCCGGATACTTCCTTTTGATCTCGTTATACTGTTTCATTAAAGGGGTTTCCCTGGGTGTTTTTTCTTTTGCTGTCAATGCTTTTGTATTTATCGTTAGGCTGTTAAATAGTGATGCGAATTTAACTATTGCACTGATTTTGCGTAGTTAAATTTTAAATTTAATTTAAGAAAAATTGTTCAGTCTGTATAATTTTAATTTATACATTTGTTTCGCTAATTTAATTTTAAAAAGAGATGAAAAAAAATCTGATATTATTTTCTGCGATGGCTATTTTCGCAGTAAATGGTGCCTTTGCACAGGAGACGGCAAAAAAGGTAATTAAAAAACCTATTGCTGTTAAGTCTGAAGCTAAAAAAGTTATTACACCGGCTGCACCGGCTACACCAGTGGTTGACGGTCCGGGTATGCTTTTTGAAACAGAAACGATTGATTACGGAACCATAAAGCACAATGCTGACGGAAAACGTGAATTCGTATTTACCAACAATGGAAACAAGCCATTAATCATTACAAATTGCGCGGGGTCCTGCGGTTGTACTGTTCCAACATGGCCAAAAGAGCCAATCGCTCCGGGTGCTAAAGCCGTTATCGGTGTAAAATATGCAACCGATAGGGTTGGTCCGATCAGTAAAACTGTGACTGTGACTTCCAATGCTTCTGAGACGCCAAAAGTACTATCTATCAAAGGAACTGTACTTGCTGATCCGGCTCCGGTAGAAACGCCTACAAAAAGCTAATTACTTTTTAAATAAAGAATGAAAGCTTCCCGTAATAAGGAAGCTTTTTTTATAACATTATGCGAAAACTTGAGAATAACGAACTCGGCCGTAAATCCATAACCGATTTCAAGGAGGCTGAAAAGACACCGCTTATCATTATCCTTGACGATATCAGAAGCCTGCACAATATTGGCTCGGTATTCCGCTCGGCAGATGCTTTCTTAATAGAAAAGATCTACCTCTGCGGTATTACTGCCTGCCCGCCCAACAAAGAGATCCACAAAACAGCACTTGGTGCTACCGAGACCGTAGACTGGGAGCATGAGGCATCCGTGACAGCGCTTATTACCAGGCTTAAGCAGCAAAATGTGAACGTGTTCGCTGTAGAGCAGGTGGAAAATGCTGTTTTGCTCAATGATTTTAGTATAAAAACCCATCAAAAACTTGCATTGGTATTTGGGAATGAAGTATATGGCGTAAGCCAGGATGCTATTGCTTTATGCGATGGGAGTATTGAGATTCCGCAACTAGGCACCAAACATTCACTAAATATTGCCGTTAGTGCCGGAATAGTAATATGGGACCTATTCCAAAAAATAAAAAAATAACGTAACTTCCATCTCCAAAAAAACGGAAAACTGCTTCATGATCTCATACAAAACCCCTACCTGCATCCTCACGATACTCTTTTTCATTATTGGAACACCGTTACTTTTTGCTCAAAATGAACCTCCGGTACTGAGCGCAACCGGAAATCAGGTTTACTGCCCCGGTACCCAGCTTAATATTGTGACTGCCATGAGTATCAGTGATCCTGATGACCTTGCCATAGATGCCATTTATATTCAGATTTCTTCGGGATACCAGGTGGGTCAGGAGCAACTGATACTTACCGGAACACACCCTTCCATTAGCAGTAGCTGGAATAATGCCGAAGGAAAACTCACTTTGAAAAGTCCGGTTGGAATTCCAGTACTTTATACTGATTTTGAAGACGCCATTGAAGATGTGGTATATACCAGCTCCGCGACAAATCCTTCCGGAACAAGAAATTTTTCCATCAGCGTGGGGCAGGCAAATTTCCTCCCATCCACACAGCATTATTATACTTATGTAGCCGCGTTAGGCATCACGTGGACCGACGCTAAAACCGCAGCTGAAAACAGCACTTACTATGGCCTGCAGGGCTATCTGGCCACGATTACCGCGGCAGATGAGGCACAACTTTCCGGAGAACAGGCAGCAGGCGCGGGATGGATTGGCGGCAGCGATGCGGAACTGGAAGGAACGTGGAAATGGATGACAGGACCAGAAGCGGGCACGGTTTTCTGGATAGGTGGCCCGGGTGGAAGTACCAATAGCTATGCCTTTTGGAACGCATCCGAGCCAAATAACCTGGGTAATGAAAATTATGCGCATGTGACCGCTCCCGGAGTTGGGACTGCAGGGTCGTGGAATGATCTTTCCAATAACGGTGCAACAAGTGGTGATTACCAGCCTAAAGGGTATATTGTTGAGTACGGTGGCATGCCCGGTGATCCTGTGTTACAAATTGCAACGAGCACCACCATTTCAATTCCCAGTATTTCAGCGGCAACAACTACTTCAAGCTGCGGTCCGGCTATCTTAAATCTTAGCGTAAACGGTGCGGGCAATATGAAATGGTACGACAGTGCGGTAGGAGGAAACCTGCTCGCGACAGGCAACAATTTTA
>CALRKC020000022.1:0-11979 GCA_943367895.1 Erythrobacter sanguineus
TTGATGAATACCTGAACGATGAGACCCCGGATTATAAAACGCAGGCGAGTAATTACAGCGATGATGATGAGGAACGTGAGTCGCCTTTGGCAGAGCCCATAAGCTTCCACCAGGATTTAATCAATCAGCTTAATACTTTTATACTAAACGACGACGAGCGTGACATCGCTGAATTCCTCGTAGGCAGTATCGATGATACCGGTTATATCCGCCGCAGTATTCCCGATATGGTGGACGATATGGCTTTTACGCAGGGCATTTATACAGATGAAAGGACCGTCGAGCGTATCCTGCACGTGATCCATCAGCTGGAACCGGCCGGCGTTGGTGCCCGCGATTTACAGGAATGCCTTTTGTTGCAACTGAAACAAAAAACACCCACTCAGGAAGTCGCCCTTGCGATTGACATCCTTGAGCAGCAGTTTGATGCATTCAGTCATAAATATTATGACAAGCTGATGCAGAAATTCAGCGTTTCATCTGCCGAGCTCAAAAATGCCATCCACCTTATTGAAAAGCTGAATCCGAAACCCGGAGGTTCTTACGCCGCAGGCAGCCGCGTTACTGAAAATATAGTGCCTGATTTTACGATCAGGATCGTCGAAGGGGAGTTGCAGCTTACCTTAAATGGCCGTAATGCACCCTCGCTGCACGTTTCCAGAGATTATCAGGAAATGATGCAGACCTACAAAGAATCACGGGACAAATCATCGGCACAACGCGATGCAGTGCAGTTTATCAAACACAAGCTCGATTCTGCCAAATGGTTTATTGACGCGATCCGACAACGCCAGGAAACCCTATTGGTTACGATGAACGCCATTATGCATTACCAGAAAGACTATTTCCTTGAAGGTGATGAGGCAAAACTGAGACCAATGATCTTAAAGGATATTGCCGATCTCGTTGGATTGGATATTTCAACAATCTCGCGTGTAGCGAACAGCAAATATGTAGAAACGCCTTATGGTACCAAACTGATCAAGGATTTTTTCTCGGAAGGGCTGACGAACGATCAGGGCGAGGAGGTTTCTACTATAGAAATCAGGAAGATCCTGCGTGAGATTATTGACGAGGAAGATAAGGATAAGCCCTTAAACGACGACCAGCTTGCCGAAATTCTGAAAGAGAAAGGCTATCTCATCGCACGACGGACAATTGCGAAATACCGCGAACAGCTCGACATTCCTGTGGCGAGAATGCGCAGGAAGATATAATTATGGGAAAGCTGCTGAACCTGTTCTCCTACATTTTTCATCCACTGTTCATATCAGTATATGCGGTTCTTGGCTTTTTCCTTTTCGGTGGGAGTTCTTTCCGGTACAGCGAAATCTACCTGGTGATCGTCCAGATTGTCATCATCACGATTTGTATCCCCGTTACCTTTTACTACCTGCTGCTCACTATTGGCAAAGTAGATTCCATTATGCTAGAGGACAAGGCGCAGCGTAAATTGCCCCTTATGATTCACGCGGTATTGCTCTTCATACTGATACAGAAAAGCATTACGCTCGAAAGCTGTATGGAATTGTATTTTTTCTTTTTCGGAAGCCTGATCAGTACACTTTTGGCATTGCTGATGGTTTTCGCCGGTTATAAGGTCAGCCTGCACATGATCGGCATTACGGCACTGACGGTTTTTATCATGGCGCTGAGCCTTCATTTTCAGGTCAGATTGATAATGCCCATCTTGGTCTTGGTACTTTGCAACGGATTCACGGCCTCATCGCGCCTGAGGATGAACGCCCATACGATGCTGGAATTGGTTTTGGGAAGCCTCATCGGCATTATCCCGCAGGCTGGATTATTGTACTTCTGGCTATAGGATGTAAAACATCAGGCCGAAATTCAGCGTCTTCATTTTGATATTTTCGCCATTTAATGCTGCCGATTTAAACAGCGGCGTCAGGCCGTAATACACATGAAAATTCCAGGTATTGAAACCTGTTGCGAGATAAGGCCCGACCTGAAACTGGTTAAAGTCTTTATTGTTTAGGACCACAACAGTATCGTCACCGACGAATTTGGTTTTATTGAATAGCAGGTATCTCAGTTTAAAACCCGCGTAAATTCGGTAAAACTTATGGCTTTCAGGAGTCGAGTTGCGCCAGCGGAATTCGATCGGTAAATCCAGGAAAAGTTGTTCGAGTTTGTTCTTGGAATAGCTCGCGTCGAGGATTTCATAATTGTAGTCCCCTCCGGATTCGGTTACCCGCAGGTTGTTGTGGTATTTGTTATATGAAACGCCCAATCCCGCGGCGATGGCATACGTACGCCGCCTGTTGATCGGCATATCACGCAGGAATCCCACGCTGATGCCGGTAGAGAATCCGTTTAAGGAAAAATCCACAGGTTTATTCTGCAATAAATTATAAGTCACTGAAAAATAAAACTGATCTTCCCGGTAAAGGGAATCCACTTTTGTGAAAAAAGTTGTATCCTGTACTGTTAACGGTTGTTTTTCCTGCGAAAAAGCAGTGATGGCAACAAACAGGAATAGGATTTTAGGAAAACGCATGTATCGGATTTGATGGGTCTAAATTACTAAAAAATCTTTGATTTGTTAACGGCTTCGGGTACCGAATCGCATCTATGCTGATACGATTGTGGTTATTACCGGTCTCGTTTTTTGTGTCGAAGTGCATCCAAAATCAATTTTACGGCAACCGTTTTGCGCAAGGGTAACCGCCTTTTCTTGAGGTCAGTCGGTTACGAACAATAAAAGAATACCTTTTTATTGCTGCTGAGCGGCTTCTTTTGCACTGTAACGGCAAGCCCAGTCAAGTAAGACAACCAGATGTTGTAAGAATTCCTCGCCTTTGTCTGTCAGGGTATATTCAACCTTGGGCGGGATCTGAGGGTATATTTTCCGGTCAACCAATCCAAAAGATTCCAGGTCGCGTACTGTTACGGTCAACATTTTCTGCGAGATGCCATCGATCGAATTCTTGAGCTCATTAAAACGCATTGTTTTTTGGGCACCCAAAGCCATCATTACAAAAACCGACCATTTGTCGCCGACTTTATGCAAAACGTCCTTCACCGGACATAACATGGTGTCGCAATTACGGGGTGTATTTAAAAATTCTTTAATTTTTTTTCTTGCGTCTATTGCAGACGGGACGCTAATTGTTTCCATTTGGTAACTGTGTTTCCTGAAGGTGCCTTCTTGTGGGTGAATTATTTTCTGCTGTAATTTGCAGTACCCAAAAGTAACTAAAAAACTTTTATAAACTAGAATTGTGGTTGACTTTTGGATTTTGTATAACCAATTTATCGATTTAATTAAAATGAAAAAAGTAATCCTTATTACCGGCACCAACAGCGGCTTCGGCTGGCTGCATACCCACACACTTTCAAATGCAGGCTTCACCGTATATGCGACCCTGCGTGACAAAGCCGGAAAAAACAAAGAAAAAGCAGATGAACTCGCTAAACTGAAGAATGTTCACGTCATCGAGGTGGATTTAAGCAGTGAGCAGTCGGTGAATAGTGCCGTTGCCCATATTATTGCTGCCGAAGGACAATTGGACGTACTGATCAACAACGCGGGAAACTTCATGGGCGGCGTGGCAGAGACGTTTACTCAAAAAGACATTGATACACTGTTCGATGTGCATCTTAACGCCACCTGGCGCACGATTAAAGCGGTTCTGCCCCAAATGCGCGGGCAGCAAAGCGGCCTGATTATTAATACCTCAAGCGTATTGGGAAGATTCTCCGCCCCATTCATGACATTTTATAACGCGGCCAAATTTGCAGTGGAAGGCTTAAGTGAAGGGCTTCATTATGAAGTGCGTCCGCTTGGTATTGACGTAGCCATCGTTCAGCCGGGTGCGTATCCGACAGAAATTTTCGGTAAGTCTACTAACGGCTCTGATGCCGGGATAGCTGCCGAGTACGGGGCGTTATCATCCATTCCGGAACAGATAGGGGCAGGAATGGCGCAACTGTTCGAGAACCTGCAACCAAATCCACAAGATGTCGCCGATGCGGTGCTAAACCTGGTGAACAAGCCACAGGGGCAGCGTCCGTTGCGTACCGTTGTTGATACGGCTACCGGACAATTCGTTAAAGATGCCAATGCACAGGTTTCGGCTGGGTACAACCATTTCGTTAGTGCTTTTGGTTTACAGGAACTGTTAAATTAATCGTTTTTTGTTTTAGACAGAAGACGCCACAATCATATTGTGGCGTTTTTTTTGATACCTGAAGCAGTTATTTGTCGGTGATGCGCTGCAGTAATGCGGCTTCAAAGTTTGCCCCTAACGGAATTTCCTCTTCTCCAAGATAGATGATCTTACTGCGTACTTTGTCGATTCGCGCAATCGGGACTATAAAGGAGCGGTGTACCCGAAAAAAGTCGGAGGCGGGCAATTTCTCCATCAAGGCCTTCAGCGTCATCCTTGCTACGATTGTTTTTTGGTTGGCAACATGAATTTTGAGGTAATCGTCGAGGCCTTCAATGAACAGGATGTCTGAAAGCAGGATCTTGTTCAGGGTATAATCGGCCCGAATGAACAGGTATCGGTCATTATTGGATTTTACCTGGTTTCTTACTTCGAAAATTCCCTTTGCTTTATCAGTAGCCTGTAAGAAGCGGTCGAATGAAAAAGGCTTCAGCAGATAGTCTGTTGCGTTTATGTTGAAACCTTCCACCGCATATTCGCCAAAAGCCGTGGTGAAAATAACCATGACATGCTGCTCGATCGACCGGAAGAACTCCATGCCGTTTTGCATTGGCATCTGGATGTCAAGAAAAATCAGGTCAATCGGGAACTTGCTTAGATAGTAATTGGCCTCCTGCGTCTTGCTGAAAGTCTGCTCCAATTGGATATAATCAATGCGGCTGCAAAAACTTTCGATAATTTTCAATGCGAGCGGTTCGTCATCCAATGCTATGGCCTTAATCATGACAATAGTATTTTTAGGTGTACTTTATAAGTTTTTTCATTGTTTTCTATGGTCAGCTCATGCTTGCCGGGATAAATCAGGTCGAGCCGGTTTTGTGTATTGTCGATACCTTTTTCCGTGGCGTAATGCCCGGGCAGGTTGATTTGGACCTGATTGTTGATGATTTCCACGATCAATTCGTTTTCGGTGATGTTGATACTGATTTGAATGTGCCAGTTTTCTTCAGCGTTGACACCATATTTAAAAGCATTTTCGATGAACGGGATGATGACCAAAGGCGCAATCTTCCTGCCCTCCGGATTTCCTGTAATTGAGATGGCCAGTTTATCGGTGTCTGAAATACGCAGCCGCTGCAAGTCAATGTAATCACGGATGTATTGCATTTCCTTTTCCAACGGAACAAATGCTTTGCTGCTTTCGGTAACCACATAACGCATGATTCCGGAAAGCTTGAGTACGGCATTCGGGGCATCATCTGATTTGCTGATGGCGAGCGCATAAAGGCTGTTCAGGGTATTGAAAAGAAAATGGGGATTGATCTGCGCCTTAAGATAGGACAGTTCTGCCTTTAGCTTTTCGCTTTTGGCCGTATTGAGCTGGGTCGTCGTCCTTAAACCAACCGACAGGAACACAATCAGTAAAAACTGGAAAAAGGAACCGCCGTCCGGAAGCTGGAAATTGTGCATTGGCGGAGGACCGTGGTGCATACCGTCAAACTTTGGCGGGTGGTCGAAAGCATGATGCATCGGCGGGAAAATTAACTCCGGGAGCATGGCGATAATTGCATAACTCGCAATCAGCAGCAGTATGAAAACAATCAGTTTTCGGGTAAAGTAAAATTTGGGGATGAAGTAGTAGTAATTGGCATAGAAGAATGCCGCCAAAAGGGTGTAGCAGGCGAAATTTCGTTTAAAACCGTCAACGAAGACAAAGTTCCTGATCGACTGCAGGTCCGGGGAAAATAAAATGGGCAGGCTTAAAAAAACCAGTACGGCTGTGATATGGATAAGTGCGGTACGTTGTGAATTTTTCATGGCTATTAATCTGTGCCAAAATTACAAACAATTCATGTTATTGGATTTTTTATGAGGTAAATAGGGAAATTGTGCAGATAGAAATACGTTTTAAATGCCGCACCGTTTAGAATATGAGCGGATTGTCGGGCGGTCGGCACCTTCGCGACCTTTTGGCAAAGCGTATAAATGTTTGATGCCTGCCGTTTTAGGTTACTCCGCTGAAAATGCAATTTTCGTTTCGAAATAAAAACAAAAAATGCTTTCGGGAGGAAAGCATAAAGATTTTTAGCAGAGCCGATGGGATTAACTGCGTCGGTCCCTGAAGGGATAACTGTCAAACAAAAAGAAACCGCTTTGCAAGCGTTTTTTTTTGTCCAAGCCTTAGGAAATACAAAAAATGTCTTTTCACGTCTTGTCCAACAAAAAAAATGCGCTCCTTTCAGGAAGCGCATTTTTCTATGCAGAGAGGATGGGATTTGAACATATTTCCGAAACCCTTGTATTTACTGACAATCTTGTAACTTTAGATTTAATGTACCCCTGATAAAACCCCGAAGCTTCCGCTTCGGTTGATCGTGCCAAATGAATGATTTGATACGATTTGAGATATTTTAAATGCTATTCGCAGAGGAGATGGGATTTGAACCATTTCAATCTGCCCTTATTTAATAAGGAATCACAAGACTATAATTTTTGATTACCCCGAATTATACCCCTATCAGATTAATTCGTTTTGTGCCTTTTTGATACTCAAAGATACAAAATTGGGCGACATGATGAAAGAAAATCTGTTGAAATCGTACTAAAATTTGAACTGGTTTCGTTCGTTTACAGGTGTTCAGCAGGCTAATAACCTGTATAAAAACTATCCAACTATGCAGCGTAAAACATGCTCGATCTGCAGGCCTGTATATTCGCAAAATTCCTCAATTGAAACCATCTGATGAGACTCTTTATTATAATGCTTCTTAATCTTTATCAGATACAATCTTGCCTGCTGATACTCCTTTCCCATGACCTTACCCACATCTTTTGGATAAATACAAACCCGAGTGCTTTTTGGTATCACTACTAATCACTTTTAATGCTTTATCCATGCCTTTGCCTAACCGTTAGGTACGCGCTGCCATGCAGCACAAATCTATATAAATTTCTATTACGCCGGTATTTAATTATAAGTGGTTTACTATGATTATATATGAGTTTTATAATAGCTGCTTTGATATCACGATTCTGATGCCGAAACTTTGCTTGTTCAGACGAAATAATGTTGCAACGATTATCGAAATGAAGTGAGAAAATGAAAAGGAGTATTAATCGTAAAAATTAGAAATTATGGCTAAACAGATTGGCATAATTAAAATTAAGGGAACCATTGGTGGTATGACCTTTTACAAAACTTCCGCGGACGGACATTTGATTCGTGAAAAAGGAGGCATTGATAAAGAGCGTATCATGAATGATCCTAATTTTCAAAGAACGCGTGAGAACGGTTCTGAATTTGGGAGGGCCGGCGTCGCCGGTAAAACGCTTAGGCTGGCACTGAGAAGCTTGCTTATTAACTCTGCTGACGGCAGATTGACAAGCCGATTGGTAAAAGCGATGGTGAAAGTGATCCAGGCGGACGTAACAAGCGAAAGGGGATTACGGAACGTGATTGACGGCGAAGCCGAGCTTCTAACCGGTTTTGAGTTTAATATAAGGGGGAAACTCGGAACGAGCTTGTTTGCGCCTTATACGGCAGCAATTGACCGTGTGACTGGCGAACTGACTGTTGATGTCCCGGCTTTTGTGCCATCGTTGATGTTGAATGCACCATCAGGTACTACGCACTTTAAGATTGTTTCGGGTGGTGCCGAGATCGACTTTGAGGCTGAAACATTTGTTAATGACAGTAATGCAAGTGCCATCCTGCCATGGGATGCTACACCGACTGTGGCGATTTCGCATACAAATGCGGTTACAGCAGCAAGTACAAAGCCGTTGTTTTTGGCTTTGGGTGTGGAATTCTATCAGGAAGTGAATGGTTCTATGTATCCGCTTAAAAACGGTGCATTTAACCCATTAGCGCTGGTTCAGGTTAGCGGTTTGTAATCGTAGCATAAAGATATTTCCCTGAAGGGAAAAGGCAAAATGAAAATGGCTAATGGTGATACACCAGGGCAAATGAAATGATGGAAATGCCTTTTCACCTGACGGGAAATTTCAAAGGTTTATTAAACGTCCTTATCAAATGAATACTGACATCTCGCTAAAAGCCGGAACTATTTCAGGAACAGTGTTGAGCATTTTGCCGAACATCCTTTCTGAAGATATCATTAAAACTGTTTTACTGGCGGCCGTTGGTGCAACTGTTAGTTTCACTATCACACTGCTTTTAAAATGGATTACAACTTTAAAAAAGAAATAATCTGGGTTGTTGTGGTGACCTTATCCGGAATATTCAAAGGGCCTGCTCAAATGAGCAGGCCTTTATATTGCAATCAAGTCAGCGACTTCCGATTTTTGTAGCAGTAGTCTTTAATGTCCTCAACTTTTACAATAAAATTTACTATTGAATTGATTACTTCTTCGGAGTCGATTGTTTTTAAAAAGTTGATTGAATTTGATCTTAAAGTTTCATTTTGTGTTGCCCAGATTGAATCATATCCCTTTGTCGCATCATAAACCTCATAAGTAAGTGTGTCAGTGTGAAGATCTGCTAATTTAGATTTAGAATATTCAAACTCCGTTCCGGAAAGTATGCCCGATAGCCTTAATACATTTTTGTCCCTGTCATTTGCAATAAAAACTGTGTAATTATTTGAAGGTGTCTTGATATGGAAAGAACCTTCATTTTCAAAAATACGGGCGCGACTAATTTTTGACGTTAGCTTATCATCTAAAGTTTCCCGCCAATCTTTGATGTTGGTTTCATTCTTTTGTGCTTTTACCAAATAGGTGTTATAAAAATCCATTAGTTCATTGTATTCTTTTTCATTGGAAGTTTTATAGCCAATATCGATGGAATTGATTTCTGAACTTAGCAGAAGATTCATTGAAGTAACAATTGCGGCTTTCTCATTGAGATACATTTTTGCATGGAGGTTTGGCACAAGAATCGGCTGAATTCCCAAGTCTAAGACCTGTTCTAACGCTTCTATTTCGCCGTCCCGGATATAAAATTCAATTTCGATGTTTCGTGACTGCAGGTCTTTAATCTTATTGACGAGCTTAAACCACTTTCCAAATTTGCAATAAGGAGATACGATAATTACCTTTTCTTTTGCTTCATCGAAAATGTTCATTATTTCGCCTGAAATGCTGTTGGGCTTTATAAATTCCATAATAGTCTATTTTGGTCGCGCTAAAAGTACCGCATTTTTTATAAATTGAGGAGCAATAAAAAAGCCTGTCCGACAAGACAGGCTTAGTTTCTAGATATTAAGTTAAATTAATTGGTACTCAATTCGCGCAAATCGCGTAGGTAGGAATAGTCTTCAGTCACCTTTTCAAGATAGCGGCAGTCGCCAGCTTGCGGGTTGTTCATAAACTCCATGTGAAAAGTTTCAGTTGCAGAATAGGAAATAATCGCAGCTGCTTTGGCTTTAGCATATACGGGATCGTTGACCTGCTTCAATGCATTATATAGAACAGCATATCCAAAATACTTAGTTCCAACCAGTACCTCGATGTATTTGTGTAGTGCAGTGTTACATTCCACATTGGCAGGATTTGCTTCTGCAAGGCCGATAAGGTCTTTGGTGGAAAGAATCGTAAACGCGAGGTATTGCTTTTGATCATCAGGCAGCGCTTCAGTGTATAAGCCATCAAAGTATTTCCAATCATATTCAGGATTAGTCATTGCATCGGCAATATTTAATGCTGCGTTAAATTCAGAAATGCTCGTTGGTGAACTTGCGACAACATAGGGCAACTGACCACGATATCCGATAGCATTAAGGTCGTGGAAGTCCATCTTCTTGTTTCCACCGACAATCGGCACACCTCGTTTGACAATTTTGGATTCTTTGGATTCCTCCTTTGTGCAACTTGATAAAGCGAACACAACTGCTAATAATAAAATTACTTTTTTCATTGTTTAAATATTAAAGATTAGCATTCCATTCCGTCCTCGTCAGTCCAACCCGAGTCCAATACTACTATTTTGCCGTGGTCTTCGTAAGCTTCAATGAAATACACCTTTGCACCCGGCCAAGCAATGTTTGGGCTGCACGGCACATCTTCGGGCTGAAGCCATGCGTATGATGCACCGATAATTCTTCCGGGACCTATCCAGCAGGCCCGACCGCAAACCTGGTCTTTCGCAATCGCACTAAAGATTGTCAGTAAGCAAATGAGGGTTAAAAAAAGCTTTTTCATCTTAGCAGGATTTATAGAAATCTTTCTTTTTATCAGCGCTTCCCGGATTTCCGGTCGTGGTTGTCCCTGTCCCATGCTGTCCTCCGGTGTCGGAAATAAGTGCAAAATCATCCTTCTTCTTGCCGCTACCTAACGTGGTTCCTGTAGCGGTTCCGCCTGATGGACCACCTTTGCCGATAATATAATCGGATTTTTTGCCAGTGTTGCCGATTACTGTACCGTTTCCTCCGGTATCGGCAACCTCATCTTTTTTCTTTCCGCCACCGATGATAACGCCACCGCCCGTTTCCTGAGCTGCGGCAAAATCATCTTTCTTTTTACTGCCTGAGCTAGTTTTTATTGGCTCACCGATTTGGACTTCAGAAGTAGCTTGCGCGAGGTCCTTCTTTTTTCCAGTCCCTACAATTATTACAGGGTCGCCTATGACGTAATTGGTTCCCTTTTGCGCTACGTCACTTTTTTTTCCAGTAATAATCACAATTGGTTCTCCGTCAGCGGCAATGTTTTGGACGTTAAGAGTAAAATCCTGTTTTTTGCCTAATCCACCCGTAGCCGTACTACCTGACGAACTTTGTGCAGTTGAATATAGAGCCGCTGCACACATTAAAATTGAAAACAACTTTTTCATTGTAAAATAATTTAATAATTGCATCTACTTTCAGGTTTCTTAATGTCGCTGTTTCGATATTTCCGACACGCAAAATTTGCTTTGAGATCTCGTGTCCAAAATATTGAAACAGCCAGTTTTTACAGGGGTTTTTAGCAACATTATCTTTGATCTAGATTGTTGTAAATCAAGATTGTACAACCATATTTAAGTCGTAAGAATTGACGGAAATTGAAGTCATTTGAAGCACATGTTCGAATGCTTCCCGATTTTTATAAAAAAGTACGCAAGAGGAACTTTTATGAAAAAACGTCGTCAAAGTGCTTTTTGCGAAAAAAATATGATGCTTTTGAGTAGAAAAATAAAGCCAAGTCGTTAGACCTGGCTTTCGTTACCGAGATAATTTTATTTAACATTCGCATACATTTAAGGTTACTTCAACAACTACAGTTTTAGAATCGTTTCTATTCAAACCATGATATTTTGCGCAATCATTAGCTTTGCTCCGGCTGTCAAATACTCCGAAGAAAACCCTTGAAGATTTGGTCTTCCAGATGTCGGTTTGGTAGAGAATAAATAGTGTCATGATATTGGCGTTTAGATTATTATTTTTTGATGTAGCGATGGAGAATTACCCTTTTCATATCAGCAATGAGCGACAGGTTTTTATGGAATTGCGATTCTTTTGCTTCGAGTAACCGAAGGGCTTTCACATTTTTTTCGTGTACCTCGTGTTCTTCCATCATTTGTCTTGTCTTTGCATCGAATTCATTTTTGAAATCCTGTATGCGCAGGAAGGAAATAACCGAACCTACCAAATGGCGGTGCCAGAATTTTGCTTTCCAAAGACTGTAGGCAAGCCAGTAATAGGATTCTTTGGCTTCGGCTGATTGAAATTGCAGTGCAAAGCAGTTCGCACACGGTTCGTATAGTGGTTTACCGCTGTTCATTCCTTTATTAAGAATAAAAATCGCTTCACCCATGTAGAGGGTTCCGGGCTTGTGGGATTTAATGATAAAGTTCTTCATGGCTTCAAATATTTTTCGTGGCAAAACCGCACACATTTTTAAAAGAAAAAAG
>CALRKC020000023.1:0-11849 GCA_943367895.1 Erythrobacter sanguineus
CCGTTTTCATAATAGCCTGTGTTATTGTTGGTATCATGGTAATGTTCCATCAATAATCCATATATAATAGGCAGTATGGCTACCAAAGACCAAAGGGCCAGATTGAGGACAATCCCGGAAATCCTTTTTCCTTCATTTTTTGCAATCGTCGAAAAGAAATACATATGCATGCACGCAATTGAAATAAGCCAGAAATATGGCAATACCATTACTTCGGTTGCAGTAATTGCAAACACACCTGCGACAATCCACAATAATCCACAACTGATGACGGCAATCAGCAGGTTCCTGCCACTGGTAACCTTAAATCCGAAAAGCAACATCGCAATAGACAGTCCGAAATACAAAATGAATTGTATCGTGAAATCATCAATCAACGGATCTGCCCAGGAATTGCCAATTTCGCGATAACTACGCGTCAGTATGTTTTGCGGGAGACTGTAAGTATAACTTGTCCCGGAATCAGTATAGCCATTATTGTAACGCTGACCGGCTGTTCTCCCAATCACTTCATATTTGGTAAAATCAGGATAATTGTATGTAAGCTCAAACCATTTATCAGCAGTCAGGTTCGTTTGCAGTTCATGCTCTTTTACAATATTGATGTAGTCCTGCATCATCTTCCTGATTTCAGCCCGATTATCATGCTGCATCCAGTTTTTGATTTTAGCATCAGTATTTTTTCCGGAATTGATGCTGAAAGACTCAGTGTTATTATTTATCAATGACCAACGGTCGTATTTTTTATCATTAATTGCAACGCTGGTAGTATCGGGCCCATTTGAAACAGCATAGCGCCCGCCTTCCATAAATATTGACGCCATGCTGATGGTCTCACAACGTTTCTGAACTTCTTCATAACTGTAGTAAGTCCGTAGCCGTACTTTTTGTGCCGTCAGGTAGGTAAAACAATAACTTATATTAAGAAGACATACCAGCAAAATGATGAGCCATTCCTTATACAGTGATAAATCACTGATCTTATAAAATGATTTAAAGGCGTTATTCCTGGCATAAAAAGCGATCCAGACGACGAAGAACAATACCGTGATAAGTATGCTGAAAAAGATTGCCATTCCATTGTTTTCGTAATTGTAATGCCAATCGTCAGTAAAAAGCACTGTTCCGTTCATGTAGCCAAATATGAAAAAAATGGCATGAAATAGTATGGTCGCAATCATTGCCGGTACAACACGGATATTCCAAAGCAAGGGATGGTGTATGAGCAGGTATTTCTGAATTTTATCAAGCATGATACTGAAGTTTAAGATGCGAAAAACCTACGAGTTGAATTGGAAATGTTACGGAAGTAAAGCAACGGTATTTTTTTATCAATTACCAGTTGCATAAAATCATACACGCCCACTTTTTCAGGGAAAGTCACAATAAATGTACCTCCGTTAAATTGTAGTGAAACCATATCCAGCTGCTGAAATAAATGCCCAAGTTCACTTTGAGTCAGGCTGCTTTCAAATTCGATTACGAGCGGGTTTTCCGGTTTTATATCGATGCTGTCGTCTTTTTGCGAAAGCGGTTCATGAAGATTTTTCTGTACGCCCTGCTTCAGGAAAATGACCTGGTCTGAGGTTTTTTCCACTTCGTATAACTGCTGCGAGCTTAATACAATCCCAATCGGCCTGAACGGCGATTTCGCAATAGACCGGAAATCCTCGAGTACAGTCTGTTGTGCCAGTATGTCAAGATTGGCCAATGGTTCATCAATCAGCAGTATTTTGGGTTTTCTAAGCAGCATCCTTGCCAGCTCAAAACGCATCTTATAACCAGAAGACAGGCTTTTCCAGCTGTGTTTCCGGAACTTTCGCAATCCCAGTCTCGCAATAACCAGTTCAACAACCAGCTCATTTTCCTCCGGACTGTAACCATAAGAAGCGGCTGTAAACTGCAGGTTCTCAAACATCGGGCCATACCACGTATCAGTACGCTGCGGAATATAAATCAGTTGTGCACGAAGGTCAAACTGATTTTCAATACTAAAATAATATTCAATGTTTCCTCCTGTTGGGTACAATTCACCACACAGCAATCGCAGCAGCGTGGTCTTACCGTTTCCATTTTCACCGACAAGCCCAAGGATTTCACCCTGTTTTATTTCAAGATCGATTGGGCCAAGTGAAAAGGAAGCCGTTCCGTACGATTTACTTACGTTCTTTGTTCGTACCAAAACCTGCCGTTCCGGAATGGTTTTTTGTGATAGTTTTGCATACAATTCATCCAGGATCGATTGGAATTTGGCCGTTTTTTCCTCCTCCGGATTATAATCAAGCCAGTTTAGGAAATCGCAGGTCTTTTTATAGAAAGTAATATCTTCTGTATCCAGCGTCAGGTCAATTATTCTTTTGGTAAGTACCGAGAAATCCCCGAACTGGAGAAAACTCTGTATCTCCCGGAATTGCTTTTCAAATTCGTTCATATTGGGAAAGTTGTGTTTTTATAATTTCGTTTTAGTAACGAGTACACTACGGTGTCAAGAAATTTACCATCAAAATATTCATTTTCAATAAAGTGGGCTTCCTTTACGAAACCATTTTTCTGCAAAACCCGTTCCGACGCTTCATTTTCAGGGTCAATCACCGCTTCCACAGAATGCAGTCCCATCTGCGTAAATCCGTATTGTAGGGCCAGGTTTATGGCCTCGGTGATAATCCCTTTTCCACTGTATTCGGGCAGTAGCATGTACCCGATTTCCGACCGGAAATTTTCGTGCTGTGTACGATAAAATCCAATAATCCCGATAAACTCCGGATTGCCTTTTAAAGTAATGGCCCAGTTAATTGCCTCATTTTGATCAATCCGTTCATTGATAAGGTTGATGTGACTCATAGCTCCTTCATGGTCGGTCACCAAAGGCCTTGGAATATATTTCATCGTTTCCGGATCTGAGCGAAGACGATATACATTTTCTACATCGTCTGCCTTGAGCCTTCTCAGCAACAGGCGGTCGGTTTGCAATTCAGGGAAAGGGGAGAAGTCAAATGCAAGCATTATAGCAGGGTGATATTAAATTTGGCATTGAAATCTTCAGCAACATCCAGTTTGATGATGCCGGGTTTTTCCTCCAGTTTCTGATTCGAACCAAAAGCATCAGCATGACCAAACCAGGGCTCGATGCAAAGAAACGGGGCATTGGTTTTTGTCCACAATCCCAAATCCGGGAAGCCATTGAAGTTCACTTGCAGCAGTGGTTTTTGATTTTCCAAAAGCGTTACCGAATCAAATCCTGCACTTTTGAAAATTAACGCATCATTCTCAAATAAAGTGTAATCCAGTCTGAGTTTGTTGTCTTTCAGCACCAGCGTATCAGTCTGGCCTGAAAGCAGGTCGTTTTGTAGAAGGTGCGTAACCAATGGTTTGTCACTATCGATCTGAAGCGCATAGTCTTCAAACTTTTCGGGGAGTGCAAACGCAGGATGTGCACCGAGTGAAAAATATAGGAAGTCATTTCCTGTATTCGAAACGCTGTAGGCAATTTCAAGCCTGTCTTCGGAAAGTGTGTAAACCATCCGGAACTCAAATGCAAACGGATAATTTTTCAACGTGCTTTCGTCTGATTGTAATAGGAAAGTTACCGATGAATCCGTTTTTGCTTCCAACGTAAAAGACAGGTCTCGCGCAAAACCATGCCTTGATAGAAAATATTCATTACCCTGATGGAAATAGCTGTTGTTTTTTAAAGTCCCGACAATCGGGAAAAGTACCGGGGAATGCTTACTCCAGAATTCAGGGTTTCCTTCCCAGACGAATTCACGTCCGGCTTCGTTTTTCAATGAAATGAGTTCCGCTCCTTTATGATTGATAACGGCTTGCAAATGACCGTTTGAAATTGTCGCAGTCAAAATTTTCTTTTTTTTTGATTCTTACAAATCTAATC
The DNA here is from genome assembly GCA_943367895.1 of Erythrobacter sanguineus. Classification (GTDB taxonomy): domain Bacteria; phylum Bacteroidota; class Bacteroidia; order Flavobacteriales; family Flavobacteriaceae; genus Flavobacterium. Next base: position 3,890 of record CALRKC020000023.1, read on the forward strand.
ATTTTGGGAAGCAAATAATTCGAAATTAAGCACTGCTGTTTTTTAATGTCGAAGCAGGGCATTTAAACCTTAAACTTTAAACAAAAAAACAGTATGATTATAATTGGCAAAGTGTTTACAATTCCCTATTGGTTTTTTTCTTTTATTTGCTTCCGAAATATGTTAAAATATGAAAAGACTCTTTTTAAAAGCCGCCATGATTACGGCTTTATTTTTTGCAGCGAATCCCGTTCAGGCGCAAACGGAAGCTTCGGGTTATGATTATCGTGCTGTATTCGGCCCCGGATTTTATACTTCGAATGGTACAGAGACCCGCTCTGCAAGTGGTCAGCCCGGCCCAAAGTACTGGCAGAACAGGGCAGACTATAAGCTTACAGCGTCACTTGATGAAAATAAAAGTGAGATTATCGGCTCAGAAATCCTTACCTATACCAACAACAGCCCGGATAAGCTCGGGTTTTTATGGCTGAATGTCGATCAGAATCTGTTCCGGGCCGACTCGCGTGGCAATGCCGTCATTCCGGTATCAGGAAGCCGCAATGGCGCCGACGGGCAGGTTTTTGATGGTGGGCACAAGATCAAATCCGTAAAATTACTGACTACTGTAAAAGGAGTAACTTCTGAAAAAGAACTGCCGTTCGAAATTTACGATACCCGCATGCAAATCATGCTGCCTCAGGCGGTAAGCGCTAATGGCGGCTCCGTAAAACTAAAAATTGATTTTTCATTCATTTCACCCATTTTCGGGTCAGACCGAATGGGAATCCAGGATACTAAAAACGGTAAAATTTTCGAGGTAGCGCAATGGTATCCAAGGATGTGCGTCTATGATGACCTGCGCGGCTGGAATACTCTGCCTTATCTTGGCGCCGGGGAGTTCTATCTGGAATATGGCGATTTTGACCTAACCATCACAGCACCCTCCAGCCATATCGTAGTCTGTTCCGGCGAATTATTGAACCCGAAAGAGGTATATACCGCAGAACAGCAGAAACGCTGGGCAGCGGCGGCACAAAGTGATAAAACTGTAGTGATCCGGTCTGCCGATGAGGTTACCGATCCGTCTTCAAGGCCGTCAGGAAAATCAACATTGACCTGGCGTTTCACTATGAAGAATTCCCGTGATGTGGCCTGGGCTTCGTCAGCATCATTCATCATTGATGCGGCAAGGATTAACCTGCCTGACGGCAAAAAATCTTTGGCCATTTCCGCTTATCCGAAAGAGAGTGACGGCGACAAAGCCTGGGGCAGATCTACCGAGTATACCAAGGCCTGTATCGAAAACTACTCTAAAAGGTGGTTCCAGTTTCCTTATCCTGCCGCCACGAATGTAGCCGGTATTGTAGGCGGAATGGAATATCCCGGAATTGTTTTCTGCGATTACAAATCAAAAGGAGAGGGACTTTGGGAGGTGACAGATCATGAATTCGGGCACTGCTGGTTTCCCATGATCGTGGGTTCCAATGAAAGGTTGTTTGCCTGGATGGATGAAGGATTCAACACTTTCATCAATTCCATCAGTGCGAAGGATTTCAATAATGGCGAATACAAATCGTTCGAGATGGGGATGGATTTCATGGGGAGGATGATTTCCGCTCCGGGACTTGAACCGATCATGACTGCGCCGGACGGATTAAAAGAAAGAAACCTGGGAACTTTAGCGTATTTCAAGCCTTCCATGGGATTGATTATCCTGCGCGAGCAGATTTTAGGCAAAGAACGATTTGACCGCGCATTTAGGACTTATGTCGAGCGTTGGGCATTCAAGCACCCGGCACCTGATGATTTTTTCAGGACGATGGAGAATGTAGCCGGTGAAGACCTGAACTGGTTCTGGAGAGGCTGGTTTATGAACAACTGGAAACTCGATCAGGGCGTGACCGGGGTGAAGTATGTGAAGAATGATCCTAAGAAAGGTGCCATCATTTCTTTGGAAAACAAAGAAAAAATGGCCATGCCCGTAGTTATGGATTTGAAATTGGCCAGCGGCAAAACGAAAAGGATCACGCTGCCCGTGGAAATCTGGCAACGCAATACCAACTGGTCGTTTAAAGCCGATACTGATGAGGAAATTGTTAAGGTAACGCTAGATCCCGACGATGCTTTTCCTGATACCAACAACAGCAACAACAGCTGGACTGCGGCAGCGAAAGAGGGACAGGCAAACACGGCTGAAACTTCCTCAATGAAAAATTACGAAGGGAAGTATGCGAGTAAGACTATTCCAACCAAGATGGAGTTTTCAGTCATCAATGGAGAATTAAATGGTACTATTGACGGCGAAGGGCCTATACCTTTAACCGAAGCAGGAAATGGAAAGTTCACGGTTGAAGGCGAAGATGCAATTGAGCTTGAATTCAGTGCGGATGGTTCAGAACTTCATTTTAAGGCCAGCGGATTTGATTTTCTTTTTACAAAAGAGAAGTAACCAAAATCTATAAAAATCAAAAACTCCGGAGCGTTCCGGAGTTTTTTTTTGAGCTGAACTGAATGAGGAAAACACAAAATCAAACTGGGTTATTAATTAATTATAATGTTTGTGTGATCGGAACCTAACGTTTGAAAGATGAACCTTAAGGTTTTGGGTTGCTTTAGAAAATAAGAATTTTTAAAGTCGGAATCGTTACCCCGGAATAGCAGGATTTAAGCGCGTTGTCTTTATTCCCCGGTGCAGGAATTCGGTAGGACGGGCATACAATTCACAAACGATTAGTAAAAAGCCGAATGACTGAAATACCATTCGGCTTATAATTCATTGCTAAAGGAATGCTGCGCGCACAGCATTCGGATCTCCGGACATTCGATTTTATCCCTGCCTGAACACCAGTTTGCCATCAAAACTATCAAGCAAAATGATACTCTCGGTGTTCACTTTACCAGAAAGGATTTCCTTTGAAAGCTCATTCAGCACTTCTTTCTGGATCACCCGTTTTACCGGCCTGGCCCCAAAATGCGGATCATATCCTTTCTCTGCAAGGTAAGAAATGGCTTCGGGAGCGGCATCCAATGTAATATTTTGCTGTGCAAGCATTTTCGTAATGCCTTTCAGCTGTATGCCAACAATCTCACGGATGTTGTTTTGTGTCAATGGCGTAAACATAACGATGTCGTCAATCCTGTTGATGAACTCCGGACGGACCGTCAGTTTCAGTAAGCCTAAAACCTCGTTTTTAGCCAACTCGGTTGCGGCTTCGATACTGCCCTTTAAATTGGAGAACTTTTCCTGTATGATCTCGCTTCCCATGTTGGAAGTCATGATGATGATCGTATTTCGGAAATCTGCCAAACGGCCTTTGTTATCGGTAAGCCTTCCTTCATCCAAAACCTGTAAAAGGATATTGAATGTATCCGGATGCGCTTTTTCAATTTCATCCAAAAGTACCACGGAATAGGGTTTGCGGCGCACTGCCTCCGTCAATTGCCCGCCTTCATCATAACCGACATATCCCGGAGGTGCACCCACCAATCGGCTTACGCTGTGCCTTTCCTGGTATTCACTCATGTCGATACGCGTCATCGCACTCTCGTCATCAAAAAGGTAGGAAGCCAATGCTTTTGCCAGTTCCGTCTTTCCGACACCTGTAGTACCAAGGAAAAGGAAAGTACCGATCGGTTTCTTGGCATCCTGCAGCCCTGCACGGCTCCTGCGTACGGCATCACTCACGGCCTCGATTGCTTCTTCCTGCCCGACAACGCGTTTGTGTAATTCCTCTTCAAGTAGCAGCAGTTTTTCGCGTTCTCCCTGAAGCATCTTAACAACAGGAATTCCGGTCCATTTGGCAACAACTTCGGCAATGTCTTCGCGTGTTACTTCCTCTTTTATCAACGAATTACCGCCGCTTTGGTTCTCTGCAAGCTGCGCCTGCAATGCATCCAGCCGGGTTTGGGCGTCCTTAATTTTTCCATAGCGGATTTCGGCTACTTTCCCGTAATCTCCGTCACGTTCGGCGCGTTCGGCTTCATATTTGAAATCCTCGATCTCAATCTTCACCGCCTGTATACTGTCTACCACATCTTTCTCTGATTTCCATTTGGCGAAAATCTCGTTGCGGTCTTCCTTCAGGTTGGCCAGTTCCATGCCGAGGCCTTTGAGTTTGCTCTCATCATTCTCGCGCTTGATGGCTTCAATCTCAATTTCCAATTGCATGATTTTCCTGTCCAAAACATCAAGTTCCTCTGGTTTGGAGTTAATTTCCATCCGAAGTTTGGAAGCGGCCTCATCCATGAGGTCAATCGCCTTGTCCGGAAGGAAACGGTTGGTGATGTATCGTTGGGACAATTCGACTGCGGCTATAATCGCCTCGTCCTTGATCTGTACTTTATGGTGTGTTTCATATTTTTCCTTGATTCCGCGCAGGATTGAAATCGCACTCTCGGTATCAGGTTCGTCAATCAGGACTTTTTGGAAACGGCGTTCCAATGCCTTGTCTTTTTCAAAGTATTTTTGGTATTCATCCAGGGTCGTTGCCCCGATGGCGCGCAGTTCCCCTCTTGCCAATGCCGGCTTCAGGATGTTTGCGGCATCCATTGCTCCTTCGCCGCCACCGGCTCCTACAAGGGTATGGATCTCGTCAATGAAGAGTACGATATCACCTTCCGCAGATGTGACTTCTTTCACGACTGATTTCAGCCTTTCCTCAAATTCACCCTTAAATTTGGCACCGGCAATCAGTGCACCCATATCAAGCGAGAAGACGATTTTGTCTTTCAGATTTTCAGGGACATCACCATCGACAATCCTGTGGGCAAGACCTTCCGCAATAGCGGTTTTACCGACCCCGGGCTCTCCAATCAGCATGGGGTTGTTTTTGGTACGGCGTGTTAAAATCTGCAGTACGCGACGAATTTCCTCATCGCGTCCGATGACAGGGTCCAGTTTCCCATTTGTGGCCAGTTCGTTGAGGTTCTTCGCATATTTATTCAGGGAATTATACGTTTCCTCGGCAGATGCGGACGTTACCCTTTCTCCTTTGCGCAACTCGTCAATGGCTGCTTTCAGTCCTTTCTCGGTCACGCCCTGGTCTTTCAGGATTTGCGCCACCTTGCCTTTAGAATTAAAAATAGCCAATAACAGATGCTCAATCGAGACAAATTCATCGTTCATCTTTCCGGCCAGTATTTCGGCTTCGTTTAGTGTCGTGCCGGTAATTCTGGACAGCATGATATCAGCTCCCGACACTTTTGCGAAACTTTGCAGGCTGCTATCGATGATTTGCCCGAATAAAGGCACGTTCACATTTAATTTCTTCAACAGGAACGGCGCGACGTTTTCATCCACTTCAAAAATGGCTTTCATCAGGTGCTCGTTCTCGATTTGCTGGTGTCCGTAGCTTTGTGCAAGCTGCTGTGCCTTTTGGACAGCCTCCTGCGATTTGATTGTAAATTTATTAATGTTCATTTTTTTATGTTTTTCACCTTAAGGAATCCTTAAAAGGCAACAGATTATTATATTGTTTGTTTAACTTTGGTTGATTTCCGTCAAATGATGTTCCAATGCCCCACATCGGACAAAATGTCCTGTAAAGCCTTATAAACAAAGACAAAATGTCTTAAAATATGACAATACCATGAGTATAATAAACAGAATTTTTAACAGTGCGTCCAAAACCGAAAAGTCCAACGCGGAACATTGGGAACATCTTACCGGAATCGATCAGTTAGACGCGATGGAAACGGCGTCGCATGTAAAACCGGTAGTGATTTTCAAGCACAGCACACGCTGCAGCATCAGTGGGTTTGCGTTAAGGCAGTTTGAACGGGATTATAACATCCCGGCGGAAAAAATGGATTTGTATTTTCTGGACTTACTCGCACACCGGGACATCTCCAATGAGATTGCAATCCGTTTTGGCGTGGGGCACCAGTCGCCGCAGATTTTGGTGATTAAGGACGGGAAGGCTGTATATGATGCTTCTCATGAGAATATCAGTGCGGAAGACCTCACGAAGTTTGTGGCGTGATTCTCGTTTGAACGCGTCTTTTGCAACAGGGATGGAAGCGGCATCTCCCGATTTAGAAAAACAAGGCTTCGAGCCGTAGTTTTTGTTAATCGGGAATATAGCGGACAGCCCGGCCCGTAGGGGTTGCCATAAAAATTAACCTAAACTGACGGTTCCTGCTGGCTCAGGCAATGGAAACTTCCGAGTCCCCAGATTAAATCAACCGAATCAACACCAATGACTTTCCTGTCCTTGAAACAATCCTGAAGTATGTCGATCGCTTTGGTATCATGCTTCTCGTCATTGAAAATCGGAACAATCACATTGTCATTGGAGATGTAGAAATTTGCATAGGATGCCGGAAGCCTCTGGTCCTCGTAAACAATAGGTTTTGGCATGGGAAGCTCAATAATATTCAGCTGTTTGCCGTTCTCGAGTCGCATACCCTTAAGCAAATGCAGATTCTCCTGAAGCAGCTCATAGTTTTCATCATTCTTATTTTCCTCCACAATGGTCACAACGGTATCTTCATTGACAAAACGCGTGATATCATCGATGTGCCCGTCTGTATCATCACCGACGATGCCATCGCCGAGCCATAAGATATGATTCACGCCGTAATAATCGGAAAGGTATTGCTCGATCTGACTTTGATTCAGGTGCGGATTGCGGTTTTCGTTTAAAAGACAGGCCGTTGTAGTTAATAGCGTACCTTTTCCGTTAAACTCAACACTGCCGCCCTCCATTACAATCTGAGGATAAAATACCGGGAGGTTCAATTCCTTTCCAATCAATGTTGGGATGTTGTCATCGAGGTCATACGGCGGATATTTATCGCCCCAGGCATTGTAACCCCAGTCGACAATGGCTTTCGTTTTGGTTTCGCGATTGACTAAAAAAGCCGGTCCGTGATCACGGCACCACGCATCATTGGTAGGATGGAAGTAAAAACGGATATTGGCAAACAGGCTTTCTACGGCCACTTTTTTGCCATAGGCAGAATTCATAATGGCATTCACGGCAAAATCCTTCATCGCCTGATCGACAACATTGATACAAACGCTCTGGTGTGAAGCCACACGCAGTATGAACTCGCAATAAGAATTGTATATTAAATGAATTTTTCCCGGCCATGACGCCTCTTTGTGAGGCCAGGAAAGCCAAAGGGCATCTTGTTTATCGAATTCGGCAGGGAAATGGAAGCCTAGTTGTTTGGGTGTCATTTGAATTAGAAAATGGTTTAATTGGAAAATTAGCAAATTGCGAGCAGGATGATTAGATGTAATTTGTGTTATCTAATTATCACATTTTCTCATTTCTCATTTTATTCCTCATCTATAAATCTCTTCGTAATAGGCTGATAACTGTCAATGCGCCTGTCCCGCAGAAACGGCCAGTGCATCCTGAAATGGTCGGCATCGTTGAGGTTTACGTCGACAACGGTTGTTTCCTCCTTATCATGCGAAGCCAGATACATCAGTTTTCCCTGTCCGTTGGCAACAAAACTGCCACCCCAGAATTTCATGGCACCATCCTGCTCATAGCCGACACGGTTTACACTGACAACGGGAATGCCATTGGCAACGGCATGTGAACGCTGGATAATCTGCCAGGATTCATATTGATCTTTGTTGGTTTCCTCGTCCTGGTTCGTTGCCCAGCCAATTGCTGTGGGGTAGAACATGATATCCGCGCCCATCAGTGCCGTAATACGGCTGGCTTCGGGATACCATTGGTCCCAGCAGATCAGGATTCCGATTTTGGCGAATTTGGTATTGAATACCTTGTAACCTAAATCACCGGGCGTAAAGTAAAATTTCTCGTAAAAGGCCGGGTCGTCCGGAATGTGCATCTTGCGGTATTTGCCAAGGTAAGTGCCATCAGCGTCAATGACGGCGGTGGTATTATGGTAAAGTCCTTCAGCCCTTTTTTCAAACAGCGAGGCGATGATTACGACGCCAAGCTCCGCCGCTACTGCTGAAAGCGCTGCGGTGGATTTACCCGGAATGGGCTCTGCCAGC
>CALRKC020000024.1:0-11754 GCA_943367895.1 Erythrobacter sanguineus
ATTATTGCTCGACGACTGCCTCTCCGCGGTGGATACAGAGACCGAAGAAGCCATACTCAACAACCTTCTGGACTTCAGCAAGGACAGGACGACCGTTATCGTAAGCCATCGTGTTTCATCTGCGAAAAATGCCGATAAGATCATTATTCTTGAAGATGGAAAAATCATCCAACAAGGTTCTCATAATCAACTTATAAACGAAGAAGGCTATTATAAAGCGCTCCATTTTAAACAGCTTTCGGAAAAAGAATTGAATTAAAATGTTTGGAGTTTAAGTTTTTTTTCTCACATTTGGATACTACTTAACACCAAACTAAAAATTGTAAGAAGGATTATGAGAGACAATGACATGTTAGAAAAAGAAGAGATTTTTTCAAAAGTTTTAAGGGCCGGAAGAAGGACTTATTTTTTCGATGTGAGGGCAACAAAGGCTGACGATTACTACATTACCATCACCGAAAGTAAAAAATTCACTGAAGAAGACGGTTCCTTCCACTTTAAAAAACACAAGATTTACCTTTATAAGGAAGATTTCGCGGCATTTGCGGAAATCCTCGAAGATATGACTTCTTATGTATTGAATCACAAAGGAGAAGAAGTCATTTCAGAAAGACACCAAAAAGATTACAAGCGTGAATACACGACAGACAGCGTTCAGGAGCCTTCAGAAGCGGGTTTTGGCGAACTGGCGGCGCAAAAAAATTATACTGATGTGGATTTTGACGATATTTAACTAAAGTCGGGAAAGTCAGAAAAATAAGAAAGTCCGGAGTTTTTCGGGCTTTTTTTTATGCTATTCTAAGCCCATTCTCCACCTTAAAATCCGGCGACAGTAAAACCACATCGCCTTCCGTTCCCACTGCGCCAAGCACCAGGCATTCGCTCATGAATTTACCGATCTGCTTCCTGGGAAAATTGACTACCGCGACAACCTGACGGTTTATTAAATCTTCTTTATGATATCGTTTCGTAATCTGCGCCGAAGATTTCCTGATGCCTATTGTTGGCCCGAAATCAATGGTAAGCTGATAAGCCGGTTTTCGAGCTTCGGGAAAGTCATCTGCCTGAATAATTGTCCCAACACGCATTTCAGTTTTTTCGAAATCTTCCCAGCTTAATTCCATATGCTTATTTTTAACCAAAGATAAAATTTGCTTTTTACAAAGACTGTCATTTTCAAATAGCAAAACACATTTTTTTTACAAATATTTTATCGTACATTGGGAAGGTAAATCAGACCAGCCAATACACAAATTATGGAAATATTTCACATCAGCGCCGAATGCTATCCGGTAGCAAAAGTGGGCGGACTTGCCGATGTCGTTGGTGCACTGCCCAAGTATTTAAACAAGGCCGGACACCGCGCCAAAGTTGTCGTTCCGGGTTATGATAACAAATGGACAAACGAAAATGAATTTGACACCGTCCATACCGGAAAGCTTAAACTCGGGTGGTTCTATTTTAACTATACCGTTTTAAAAGAGCGTACCGATAAACTGGGTTTTCCCTTATACCTGATTGCAATTCCTGAGTTGTTCGACCGGCCAAATGTTTATTCTTATGAAGATGATACTGAACGGTTCACCGCGTTTCAGATCGCTTTCCTGAACTGGCTTATCGAATCAGACCAATATCCTGATATCATCCACTGCCATGACCATCACACCGGACTGATTCCTTTCATGATTCAGCAATGTTACAACTACCAAAGACTTGCACATACCCCTACGATTATTACGATTCACAACGGTCAGTACCAGGGTTGGTTTGGCTTTGATAAAATGCATTACATCCCAAATTTCGACCTCTCAAGAGCCGGATTTATTGAATGGGGCGGCATGATCAATCCCCTGGCGGCAGGCATTAAATCGGCATGGAAAGTAACGACCGTTTCCCCCAGTTATCTCGAGGAAATCTCCCATTCAGCCAACGGACTTGAGAACCTGCTGCGTTTTGAAAGAAGCAAGAGTGTGGGTGTACTGAACGGCATCGACAACGAAGTCTGGAATCCACAGACCGACCCAATGATTACAGCCAATTATACTGTTAAAAACGCTAAAAAAGGTAAAGAAAAAAACAAGGCATGGCTTTGTGAGCAATTCAAACTGAATCCTGAAAAGCCGCTTTTCGCTTTTATCGGGAGGCTTGTTGGAGAAAAAGGTGCAGATTTACTGCCGGAGATTTTCCACAATTCACTACGGGAACATTACGGCGAAATCAACATCCTTGTTTTGGGATCAGGTGATACGCGTGTCGAAAACCAACTGGATTCAATTAAACCTTATTTTGAGGGAAATTATAACACCTACATCGGTTACAACGAGAAATTATCGCACGTTATTTATGCCGGTGCCGATTTCCTGCTGATGCCTTCCCGTGTCGAACCCTGCGGATTGAACCAGATGTATGCCTTGCGATACGGCACGATTCCAATCGTCCGTCGAACAGGCGGGCTGAAAGATACCGTGCTTGATTTCGGAGATAACGGCTTTGGGATTTGTCATGACCAGGCCAGCGTTTTCGATGTGAATTATTCGATTTCAAGGGCGGTCGGTTTATACAAAGACCAAAAGAAAATGAAAGAAATTCTTGATTTTATACTGCAGATCGACCATTCCTGGGAAAAAGCCGCAGCACAATATATTGACATTTATAACTCATTAAAACCACAATAGATGAATAACAATATCTTAGCCATTATCTTAGGCGGAGGACAGGGGTCAAGACTGGCACCGCTAACCGAAAGCCGCTCCAAGCCCGCCGTACCGATTGCCGGAAAATACCGCTTGGTCGACATCCCGATTTCAAACTGTATCAATTCTGACATTAAAAGAATGTTCGTCCTTACGCAGTTTAACTCGGCTTCGTTGAACCAGCATATCAAGAATACCTATCATTTCAGTACTTTCAGTATGGCATTTGTAGATATCCTTGCTGCAGAACAGACACCCGAAAATCCGACCTGGTTCCAGGGTACTGCCGACGCCGTGCGCCAGTGTATGCAACATTTCCTGAACCATGAGTTTGAATATGCATTGATTCTGTCCGGAGATCAGTTATACCAGATGGATTTCAATCATATGATTCAGGCACATATCAAAAGCGGCGCGTCAATTTCAATCGCAACGCTTCCTGTTACCGCAAAAGAAGCTCCTGAATTTGGTATCCTGAAAACCGATGATGAAAACCTGATCACTTCTTTTATAGAAAAGCCCGCCGCACATTTACTTCCGGAATGGACTTCTGAAGTAAGCGATGAAATGAAATCCGAAGGCAAGCATTATCTGGCCTCGATGGGTATTTACATCTTCAATCGTGAACTTTTGGTGGAGTTAATGTCGAATCCGGACACAAAAGATTTCGGGAAGGAAATTATCCCGCAGTCGATTGGGAAACAAAAAATATTAAGTTATCAATATGAAGGATATTGGACGGATATTGGGAATATCGATTCTTTTTTCGAAGCCAACCTTGGGCTTACCGATGAAATCCCAAAATTCAATCTTTTTGACAATTCCAGCAGGATTTATACGCGGGCAAGGATTTTACCACCTTCAAAAATTACCGGCGCTTCGTCTTTCGACAAATCTGTAGTCGCAGAAGGCTGTATCATCCATTCCTCAAAAATTGAACACTCGGTAATCGGCATCCGAAGCAGGATTGGCAAGGATTGTGTGATTTCGAATTCGTACCTGATGGGTAATGACCTTTATCAGAATCTGGAAGTGATTAAGCATAACAATGAGCATAACATCATTAATATCGGTATCGGCGAACGATGTCATATTAACAATACGATTGTGGATAAGAACTGCCGCATCGGCAATGATGTTCACCTGATCGGCGGAAAACACCTGCAGGACATCAACACACCGCTTTACACTGTAAAAGACGGTATCATCGTCGTCAAAAAGGGTGTTACACTGCCCAATGGTTTTGCAGTTTAAGCATAAAAAAAGCATCCTGACGGATGCTTTTTTTATACTTCTTAATTTTCAATTCTTCTGTAGGCTGAAAAGATAATTCGTGATCAATCCCATTTCAGCATCATCAAGCCTGGCTTTCTTTTGCATACGCGCGAGGATAGGCTTCCATTCCTCCTGAGAGAAATCGGTTGCTGCATAAAGTTTATGGCACTTTGCACAATTATTATCATATAAGGATTGTCCTTTTGCATGGGCTTCGGCTGGTTTTGCGGCCACTTCAACCGGCGGCGGTGGCGGTGGTGTTTCTGCAACCGCTGTTTTGGTAGCATTACATGACAAAATAAGTGCTGCCACAAATGATAATGCAATAATTCTTGTCTTCATAGTATTGGTTTAAGGCGTAAATATAAAAAAAGCACCCATAAAGAGTGCTTTTGCTTTGAAATTTTATGAGATTATTTTACGTCCATCAATTCTACGTCAAAAATCAATGTGGCATTGGGTGGAATCACGCCGCCTGCACCAGCCGCACCATAACCCAAATGTGATGGAATTACAAAACGTGCCTTGTCACCCACCTGCAATAGTGCGATACCTTCATCCCAGCCTTCAATCACGTGACCTTTTCCTAATGGAAATTCAATTGGTTTTTTTCTTGGGTAAGAACTGTCAAAAGTCTTGCCGTTTTCGAGCTGGCCCGTATAATGTACGGAAACCGTTCTGCCGTTTTCAGCTTTCTTGCCGGAGCCTTTGTTGATGATTTTATAGCGCAGGCCGCTTTCCGTCTTGTCAAATCCGGCGGCCAGTTCTTCCATTTTCTTTTCGGCAGCTTCGCGCTCCGCAGCCTCACGCTTGGCCCGGGAACCTTCAAAAACGCGGAACGCTTCTACCGCATTCCATTTTTGTGCTTCATCACCTACCCTTACAATTTCAATATTTTCTATGGTATCACCCTGTGCAACCGCATCGACCACATCCTGTCCGTCCACGACATGCCCAAAAACGGTATGCTTCTGGTCCAGCCATGGCGTAGCAACGTGTGTGATGAAAAATTGCGAGCCATTGCTTCCCGGTCCTGAATTCGCCATCGACAAAACACCGGGCTTATCATGACGCAGGTCAATGTGGAATTCATCATCGAATTTGTAACCCGGCCCACCGGTTCCGGTTCCCTGTGGGCAACCACCCTGAATCATAAAATCAGGAATAACACGGTGGAATTTCAGTCCGTCATAAAATGGTTTTCCCTGCGGGCGGGCAGAATTTTCAAGGTTTCCTTCAGCCAAAGCCACGAAATTACCAACAGTTCCCGGAGTTAAATCGTGTGTGAGTTTTACTAAAATTGCTCCTTTTGAGGTATTGAATTTAGCGTATATGCCATTATCCATAGTTTGTTTCTTTTAAATGAGTGGCAAAATTACGAAATCAATTAGACAATTAGATAATTTGGATAATTAGAAAATGAGATATTTAGCGACTTACCGAATGAATGCAAATTGAACAATATGCTTCTAGCCCCGATTGAAGCGGAAATCCTTTTTATCCTTTCTTTAAGGATAAAAAGATTACCTTCGGTCAGTTCGGCCTTTGGCCTCGGGTGCAGCGGAAAGCGGGAAATAGCTCCTGAAAAAACTCATTAACTTTGTACCTTTGCAACTTTGAAAATAATCATGAGAATAGACATCATTACCGTTTTACCGGAATTGCTGCGCAGCCCGTTTGAGGCTTCGATTATGAAACGTGCCATCGACAAAGGACTGGTGGAAGTGCATTTCCATAACCTGCGCGATTATACGACGAATAAGCAGAAAAGCGTGGACGATTACCAATTTGGCGGCGGTGCGGGGATGGTGATGATGATACAGCCGATTGATGATTGTATCGCAAAACTGAAAAGCGAACGCGATTACGATGAAATCATTTATATGACCCCGGATGGTGAAACACTGAATCAGGGTATGGCCAATAAGATGTCGCTTTTGGAAAACATCATCATCCTTTGCGGACATTATAAAGGTGTGGACCAAAGGGTGCGCGACCACTTTATTACAAAGGAGATCTCGATTGGGGATTATGTGCTGAGCGGCGGCGAATTGGGTGCCATAGTGCTTTCAGACGCATTGATACGTTTGATTCCAGGAGTCCTGAGCGATGAAACTTCTGCACTGACGGACAGTTTTCAGGATAATTTACTTGCGCCTCCAGTATACACACGCGCTGCGGAATACAAAGGTTGGAAAGTACCTGAAGTACTGACCAGTGGCCATGCAGCTAAAATTGAAAAATGGCGGGAGGATATGGCTTATGAACATACGAAAACGCGGAGACCAGACTTACTTGATGAATAATCATACAATTAACAATTAATAATGAGGCACTTAACGTCTGTAAAAATTATCAATTATTAATTGTTAATTATCAATTATTAATTATCTTTGCGCCCACATTGGACCAACCTCTGGCGAGAACCGCGAATGTTGCTCTGATTTTAAACCATAATTAAAAATATCATGGCAGATTTAATGAAATTCGTTCAGGACGAATTGACAGCAAAAAAAGATTTCCCTGATTTCGGTGCAGGTGATACCATCACGGTTTACTACGAAATTAAAGAAGGTGAAAAAACAAGAACACAGTTTTTCAAAGGTGTTGTTATCCAAAGAAGAGGCACAGGAACTACTGAGACTTTTACCATTCGTAAAATGTCAGGTGCAGTGGGTGTAGAGCGTATCTTCCCTGTAAACCTTCCGGCTTTACAGAAAATTGAAATCAACAAGAAAGGTCACGTTCGCAGGGCCCGTATTTTCTACTTCAGGGAACTTACCGGTAAGAAAGCGAAAATCAGAGACAAAAGAAGATAATTGTTTATCTCTTTATATGGAATCCCGTTCTCAACAGAACGGGATTTTTTTTGCATAGAAATTAAATTTGGCTTTCGATTTTACGAAATACGTAGTTTTTAAAATTCAGATTGCCAAATCCGCAATTCAAACGTTTTCGCAGGTAAATTGAAATTAAAATGCAACACATTTCCGTATCTTTGCAGTCCTTGAACACAAACTAAATTATTTAGCAATGTCAGATAAAACTACCATTTTTTATACGATTACCGATGAGGCACCAATGCTTGCCACACATTCCTTTTTGCCTATCGTAAAATCATTTACAAAAACTGCCGGGATTTCAGTAGAAACGAGGGATATTTCATTGGCCGGAAGAATTATTGCCATCTTTTCCGATCTGCTTCCCGAAAACCAAAGAACCAACGATGATTTGTCTGAATTGGGAAAACTCGCCACCAAGCCGGAAGCGAATATCATCAAGCTTCCTAATATTTCTGCCTCCATCCCACAATTGAAGGATGCTATCAAAGAATTACAATCCAAAGGATACAATATTCCCGACTATCCTGAAAACCCTGCCAATGATCAGGAAAAAGATACAAAAACCAGATACGCGAAAGTATTGGGATCTGCGGTAAATCCTGTGCTGCGTGAAGGGAATTCGGACAGGCGTGCGCCGAAAGCGGTAAAAAACTATGCTAAAAAGCACCCGCACAGTATGGGGGCCTGGAGTGCCGATTCAAAAACGCATGTTGCGAGTATGGATCACGGCGATTTCTACGGAAGTGAGCAATCCATTACCGTAAAAGAAGCCAACACCTTCAGGATTGAATTTACCGATAATGCCGGAAACACAAAAGTACTCAAGGAAAGTGCGCCCCTGCTTGCCGGTGAGGTGATTGACAGCGCCGTTTTAAGCATTGCCGGGCTAAAGAAATTCATCGCCAAAGAATTTGAGGACGCAAAAGCGAAAAACGTATTGTTCTCCGTACACCTCAAGGCTACGATGATGAAGGTTTCAGACCCCATTATTTTCGGGGCTGTGGTTGACGTATTCTTTGCTCCCGTGTTTGAAAAATTTGCGTCTCTTTTTGCCGAATTAAAAATCGATACCAAAAATGGCTTGGGCGATGTTTATGCTAAAATTGCCGGGCATCCGCAACAGGCTGAAGTCGAGGCAGCGATTAACGAAGTATACCAAAACGGACCTGCATTAGCGATGGTAAATTCAGAAAAAGGAATCACCAATCTTCATGTGCCTTCAGACGTTATCGTCGATGCGTCGATGCCTGCCATGATCCGTACATCAGGACAGATGTGGAACGCTGCCGGAAAAGGTCAGGATACGAAAGCCATTATCCCGGACCGATGTTACGCAGGCGTTTATGTGGCAACAATTGACTTCTGCAAAAAACACGGCGCTTTTGACCCTAAAACCATGGGAAGCGTTCCGAATGTCGGCCTGATGGCACAAGCCGCCGAAGAATACGGATCACACAATAAAACATTCCAGATGACCGCTGACGGCGTCGTGAAAGTCATCGGCAACAATAACGAAGTCTTCTTCGAACAAAAAGTACAAAAAGACGATATTTTCCGCATGTGCCAGGTGAAGGATGCACCAATCCGTGACTGGGTAAAACTGGCTGTAAACCGTGCCAGGCTTTCTGATACACCGGCCGTTTTCTGGCTTGATGAAAACCGTGCCCATGACAGGCAGCTGATTGAAAAAGTAAATTTATATCTCAAAGACCACGATACAAATGGCCTGGATATCCGCATCTTAAATCCCATAGCCGCTACCAACTTTACTTTGGAAAGGATTAAGGATGGCAAAGACACGATTTCTGTAACCGGAAATGTACTGCGCGATTACCTCACCGACCTCTTCCCTATCCTCGAACTCGGTACTTCCGCCAAAATGCTTTCGATCGTACCGCTGATGAATGGCGGTGGATTGTTTGAAACCGGTGCAGGCGGTTCCGCTCCGAAACACGTGGAGCAGTTCCTGGAAGAAGGTTATTTACGTTGGGATTCGCTTGGTGAATTCCTCGCTTTGGGGGTTTCACTGGAGCACCTGGGACAGGCACTGCATAACAGCAAAGCCCTCGTACTATCTGAAACACTGGACAACGCCAACGAAAAATTCCTTGAGAACGACAAATCACCGGCGCGTAAGGTTGGCGAAATAGACAACCGCGGCTCGCACTTTTATGTCGCGCTTTACTGGGCGCAGGCTTTGGCTGCACAAAATAAGGATGCGGAACTGAAAGCAATTTTTGAGCCTATTGCTGCCGAAATGATTGACAATGAAGCAAAAATCAATGCGGAACTCATTGGTGCCCAAGGCACGAAACAGGACATCGGAGGCTATTACAAACCCGATCCGGCGAAAACGGATTCAGCCATGAGGCCAAGCGAGACACTGAATACGATCCTGGCAAAATTAAACTAAATAAAAAAGCGGCTTTCGGGTCGCTTTTTCCTTTTTTGGATTTTCAGGAGCCAATCCGGCTGTCCGCTGTTATCTTTTATTTTTTAAAGAAAAAAATAAAAGGATAGCCGCTGCCATCCGGGCTAGGGCATCCGACGCAAAAGTTCGTATCTTCGTTTTCGGATTGTAAGATTTTAGGATGGTGATATCAACTTCTGAAATCTTATAATCCTATAGTCGTAAAATCCAATCAACACAAAGAACAATGTCCTCACACCACATCGTACGAGACGACCAGGAACCCGCACTGATCATTGCCAATGGCGAGGCCTGCAGCGGAGAATTGCTGGGGCAATTGCTCGAATGGTCACCAGTGGTGATTGTTCTGGATTCGGCGATGGAACGCGTTTCGGAATTGGGAATAAAAGTTGATGTACTGCTCGGGGATTTCGACCGCGATTTCAATCCGCAGGAATTCATCAAATCCCAACACCCGATTGAAATTGTTTATACCCCAAATCAGGATAAAACCGACCTTGAAAAAGCTTTCGATTATTTAATTGACAGAAAAATTCCGGCCGTCAATGTCATTTGGGCAACCGGTCGCCGCACGGACCACACCATTTCAAACCTGACGAATATTGTCCGCTACCGCGATCTACTCAAAATCGTCATACTTGACGATTATTCCAAAGTATTTCTTTTACCGCGCAACTTCCGCAAATGGTATCCGGCAGACAGTATCATCTCCCTGATCCCCGTTGGAACGGTAACCGGCATTACGTCTGAGAACCTGGTTTATGAATTGCGAAACGAGACCCTCACTATGGGTTTCCGAAGCGGCAACAGCAACGCCAGCCGTGAAGATGGTATCGTCACAATAACCCACACTGACGGCGATTTATTGATCATGGAATGCAACGATTAACTTAAGCCTGCTTTCGACTATAATTTCAGCAACGCATCCCGAATTTCATCATAATGCTCCCATGGGATAAAATGATTCGCGTCTTTCATTGCAATAACTTTCATTGAACGGGCATTGACGAATTCAAATTTCATAAAAGGAACATTGCTGTAAGGCACCAGCGGATCTTTCGTACCATGAATTATCAGTACGTCTGCAGTAATGTTCTTAAGTGTCGGCTTCAGATCATACAAATCTTTCTTCAAAAACCACAGTTCGTCATTCGAAGTACGCAGGGCGCCGGGAATTAGGAACCTTATCGGAACCGCTTTAATCACTGCACGCCATTTTTCGGGTGTTTCCGCCTCAGGATCCACAGAACCTGATAAAACCACGAGGTTTTTATACCATGTCGGTTGCATGGCAGCCAATTTCACCACCACGGGACCACCCAGTGAATGCCCGATTAATGTCGTGGGCTGTTTGTTGTCTAATGATTTGATCAGTGCTTCAATCTGATTACACTGTGGCAGCAGGCCTTCTGCATCGCCAAAATTGCTGTAGCCGAAACCCGGACGGTCAATCGCGACCAAACGGTATTTCTGCAGCAACAGCGAATCTTTCATATAATCCTTGAAAGCATTCCAGCTTCCCGGTGACCCATGAATAAAAAACAGCGTGGGAAGATCGTTGCGGCCGGTCATTATGTAATGGATATCCCGACCCTGAGTCGTAAATACAGTGTCTTTATAACTCAGTTTGGCCTCACCAAAGAAATGCTTTGTTTCTTTTTTTGTATAACGCATTGTCATACAGGCCTGGCACATTATAATATACGAAAGAAACAGGGTGTAAACAATATAACGTTTCTTAAAGCGTTTCTTTTTCGGGTATTTTGAGGCAATGGCCGTCATATTTTTTTAATTTAAATGTAGCCATTTTTTTTCAAAATCTTACATTAGTAACACCAAACCATGCCTTATGACAAATCCGAAAATCAGGATCTTAAGCTCCGAATTGCTTTCCAACAATTGGTATATCCTTAAAAAATACATTTATGAATACTTTAAGGCTGACGGTACTGTTGAAGTCCAGCATCGTGAAGTGTATGACCGGGGTAACGGCGCCACTATCTTATTGTATGACAAAAAAGAAAAAAATGTAATCCTCATTAAGCAGTTCCGGATGCCTACCTATGTAAACGGAAACGAAACCGGAATGGTCATTGAGGCCTGCGCCGGCTTACTGGAGAAGGAAAACCCGGAAGAATGCATTCGTCGGGAAAGTGAAGAAGAAACAGGATATAAAGTACATGAAGTCCGGAAAATATTCGAATCGTATATGTCTCCCGGATCGGTTACGGAAATCATACATTTCTTTGTTGCCGAATACGCAAAGGACATGAAAGTCAATGAAGGTGGCGGACTTGATTCAGAGCACGAAAATATTGAGGTGCTTGAAATTCCTTTTACAAAAGCGCTGCAAATGATTGAAACCGGCGAGATCAAGGATGCCAAGACGATTATGCTGTTGCAGTACGCGCAAATAAATAAGTTGCTGGAACACTAATTCGGTCTTAAAATATTTAGCGGACAACGCTAATCTTCGTAAATTAGCCATCCAACCTAAAAAGACATGAAATTC
>CALRKC020000025.1:0-11725 GCA_943367895.1 Erythrobacter sanguineus
GATGGCGTACCATAAGAATGATTGGAAAGCAACATTCCTGCCTGAACTTCCGACAATACTTCGCCCGTATCGTTGGTCCAGTTAAAAGTCCTTGCATTCGCCATGGGCGCCATACCCTTGGCTTCCGGCTCTACTCCTGAGGCGATTACTGTTCCGGTCACGTGGGTAGCATGAAAGTTATTACCATCCGGTCCTGCGGCAGCGTCCACTACGGTCACGCGGCCTCCGAATTCCTGATGGGAAGCGCGTGTTTTCCCACCGTCCCATACTCTCGCAGTCATACCCTGCCCTTTCAGGTTATAGACGGATTGGAGAAAACTAGCCCTGGTTGAAGTAGCTGCATTTACGTTTGATGTCGAATAATAAATCGGAAAGCCCTGCGGGGAAACTTTCATCAATTCTTCATAGGAACCGTCGCGACCCAACCTGAATTCGGGCCAGCCATTAATTTTTGCGAGCTGCAATGCCTTGTTCTTTTCAATCTCCGACTTGCGGGTGTAATGTTGTTCAAGGGATTTCAGTTTAGTGAGATCATAGGCTTTTATGATATCTCCTATTTCTTTTGAATTTTGTGCAAAAACAGAGCCTGACGACAGGAGTATTGCAGCAAAAGCAAAATAAGCGATGGTATTAGGTATTGTCTTCAAAGTAGTAGTTGTTTTTAAGAAAATTTCGCCAAATATATGCATTTGATAAGTATAAAATTAGTTATACTGTTAAAGTTTACGGTTTAAAACTTGTTACGGTTTTCCCGGAAGCCCATTGTTTTTTATTATTTTTATCGGATGGAACCGAAACCATTACTCACAGTAGAAAACCTTAGTATCGCCTTCAGGGGAAAAGAAGGCTGGCAACCCGTAGTACACCACATTTCCTATTCGCTTTATCCCGATGAAATCCTCGGGATAGTGGGTGAGTCAGGCTCCGGAAAATCGGTTTCCTCTCTGGCAATCATGGGATTACTCCCTAAGGAGATATCAAAAATCGCTTCTGGTTGCGTCTTATTCAATAACAATGATATCGCAGCCCTGAATCCAAAGGCGATGCAAAATCTTCGCGGCAATGATATTGGCATGATTTTTCAGGAACCGATGAGTTCACTCAATCCTTCGCTGACCTGCGGCTATCAGGTTCAGGAGGTATTATTAAGGCATACGCAGTTGTCAAAAAAACAGGCGAAAGCCGAAGTAATTTCGTTGTTTGAAAGGGTAAAATTACCCGATCCGCAAAAATTATTTGACCGTTATCCGCATGAAATTTCGGGCGGACAGAAGCAACGCGTAATGATAGCGATGGCGATTGCCTGTAAACCTAAATTGCTTATTGCCGACGAACCCACTACGGCACTTGATGTCACCGTGCAAAATGAGATTATCCTGTTGCTGAAGGAAATACAGAAAGAAACCGGGATGAGCATTATTTTCATCTCGCATGATTTGTCTTTGGTGTCTGAAATTGCCGATCGCGTCCTCGTGATGTACAAGGGGGAAATTGTCGAGCAGGGCAAATCAGAAACAGTGTTCCATCATCCGGAGCATACTTATACCAAAGCGCTGATCAGTTCCCGACCTTCGCTGGATGTACGATTGGAGCGACTTCCTACCATTCACGATTTCCTGAACAAAATAGTTCCGGACGGCATCATATCTGCGGAAGCGCGAAAACAAAGACTAACACTTTTATACCAGAAACCGCCTTTGCTGGAAGTAAAGAATATCGAAAAAGAGTACTTTTCATCAGCGGGCATCTGGGGCAGAAAACATGGGTTTAAAGCTGTAAATGACGTCAGTTTTAAACTGTATGAGGGCGAGACCCTCGGATTGGTCGGTGAATCCGGTTGCGGAAAATCGACTTTGGGGAACGTCATCCTGCAATTGGATAACGCAACAGCGGGGCAGGTCTTATACCGTGGTACAGACATTACGAAACTCAACGGGTCGGAAATCAAGAAACTCAGGCGCGAAATCCAAATCATTTTCCAGGATCCTTACTCTTCGTTAAACCCACGGATTCCTGTCGGAAAAGCGATTATGGAACCGATGCAGGTGCATGGATTGTATGAAAACGACAAGCAGCGAAAAGAAAAAACAATTGAGATATTACAACGTGTAGGCCTTGGTGAGGAACATTTCCACCGTTATCCGCATGAGTTTTCGGGCGGGCAACGGCAGCGTATCGGGATTGCAAGGACGATTGCACTGCATCCGAAACTGATTGTGTGTGACGAATCGGTTTCGGCATTGGATATTTCGGTACAGGCTCAGGTTCTGAATTTATTGAATGAGCTGAAGGAGAATTTCGGGTTTACTTATATCTTTATTTCCCATGACCTTGCCGTTGTAAAATACATGAGCGATCAGGTTTTGGTAATGAACAAAGGCAGGATTGAGGAAATGGGCGACGCTGACGAGATTTACGCACATCCGCAGCAGGACTATACCAGAAAATTGATTAACGCAATTCCGAAAGGAAATTAATATGAAAATAATAATACTCGCATCCCTGGTTGCGCTGCTGTGCTGTTCGGATAAGAAATCCGTCGCAGCCGATGCCATATATATGACCTCAGAAAGCTCTTCAAAAGAAACGATATTGCCAAAAACAAAGACAGACACTTTCAACCTGGAGTCGCCGGGAAAGTTGTTTGACAGCGTATTGGTTTCACTTATCAAGAAAGAAAGGCGTAAAGACGGCGATTCTACAGGATTCTACCGCATTGACTTTATATCGGGCCAACAACTGCAACACACCTATACCTTAAAGATTGATTTCGATATGGAAGGAAGGCAATGGAGTTTATACGAAAACTTTATGCAGGAACCGAAAACAAAAGCCAATGATCCGCGTTTCCTGAATCTCTCCAACGGTTATCCCGCCTGTGGTTACGGTCATGATAATTTTTTGTTTTTTGTAAACAATGGAAAAATTGCTGTAGTGGATACGTGGCAATCGGTTTTTGACGGCGGCTTTGGAAGTGACCGGACTTTCATCCCTACTTATAAGGGCAATGTGGTGACGTCGTTTTCAGGATATGATGTCGAAATCGATCAGGCTGAAAACAGTACCGATTCGTTGGAAATCCTGCAGTTTCGTTATAAAGACTCTGTCCGTTTTGACTTCAAATCGGGGAATTGGAAAAAGAAGCGCCTTACACCGAAGGGAAAAGTATACCGTACCGAGCAACGACCATTTGATGAATATTACAAACAGGAATAATTATGGCCAACAATATCTTTAACACCGAAGACAACAGAAATATACTTACGCGTCTGGAAATGCTGTCGGCAGCATCCAAACCCTTATGGGGCAAAATGAACGTATCACAAATGCTGCTGCATTGCCAGAAACCTCTGGACGTTGCTACCGGCAAACTCGTTTTGAAGCATGGCCTTATCGGATGGCTTTTCGGGAAAATGGCAAAGAAAAGCATCCTGAAAAAAGTTGGTTTTGGAAAAAACTCACCGACGGCACCTGAGTTTAAAATCACAGACATCCCGGATTTCGAAAAGGAGAAAAAAGTCTTAATCGATCTGGTAACGGAGTTCGGGCAAAAAGGACCGGCTGTGATTGTAAATAAAAAGCACCCTTTCTTTGGAATGATGAGTGATGAGGAATGGGGGATGCTGCAATACATCCATTTGGATCATCATCTAAAGCAGTTCCGACTGTAAAATCCAAAAACAAAATTCCAAATCCGGGATGAGCAGATGGAATTTTACTCCGCTACGCTTCATACAGTTCTGCTTCGGCTAGTTTGGAATTTAGTTTTTGAATATATATTAAATCACCATCTCCGGGATTTCCCCTTCAATAATCAAATCAGCTTCTGTAGAAGCGATGATATGTTCTACGGTTACCCCGGGCGCGCGTTCGAGCAGTTTAAAGCCTTTGGGGGTAATTTCCATTACGGCAAGTTCGGTAACCACCTTTTTCACACAGCCCACTCCGGTTAATGGCAGTGTACATCGTTTCAGTATTTTCGATTCGCCGGCCTTATTGACATGCATCATGGCGACAATAATATTTTCTGCGGAAGCGACCAGATCCATCGCACCACCCATGCCTTTTACCATTTTTCCCGGGATTTTCCAGTTGGCAATGTCACCGTTCTCGGCTACTTCCATAGCTCCTAAAATGGTCAAATCGACATGCTGGCTGCGGATCATCCCAAAACTGAACGCCGAATCAAAGAAGCTGGCTCCCGGCAGGGTCGTTATGGTTTGTTTTCCGGCATTGATCACATCAGCGTCTTCTTCTCCTTCAAAAGGGAACGGTCCCATACCAAGTACGCCGTTCTCACTTTGGAATTCCACCGAAATATCGGTACGAACGTAATTGGCGACCAATGTCGGAATTCCGATACCGAGGTTTACGTAATAACCGTCTTTGACTTCTTTCGCGATTCTTTTTGCTATTTCTTCTTTACCGAGCATAGTTTACAGTTTACGGCTTACAGTGAACAGTATTCGAAACGGCAAACAGTATTCTTGTATATTTCTGTAAACCGTTAACTGTTGGCTGCTAACGCTATTTTTTCCTTACAGTTCGTTGTTCAATCCTCTTCTCAAATTTCTCTCCTTTGAAAATCCTTTGTACCAAAATCCCCGGAATGTGGATTTCATTCGGGTCCAGGCTTCCCACAGGAAGTAACTCCTCGACTTCGGCAATGGTTATTTTTCCGGCACCGGCCATAGGCGCATTGAAGTTCCTTGCGGTACCTTTAAAAATCAGGTTTCCGGCCTCGTCGCCTTTCCATGCTTTTACGATCGCGAAATCAGCTTTGTAGGCATGCTCCAATATGTGCATTTTCCCGTTGAATTCTCTTGATTCCTTGCCTTCGGCAACTTCCGTTCCATAACCGGCAGGTGTAAAGAAAGCTGGGATTCCTGCTTGCGCGGCACGGCATTTTTCGGCTAATGTCCCCTGTGGCGTAAGTTCCACTTCGAGTTCGCCGGAAAGCATCTGGCGCTCAAATTCGGCATTTTCACCAACATACGAGGAAATCATTTTCTTGATCTGGCGCTTCTGTAAAAGCAATCCGAGTCCGAAATCGTCTACCCCGGCATTGTTGGAAATGCAGGTGAGGTCTTTTACATCTTTACGCACCAGTTCGGCGATACTGTTTTCCGGTATTCCGCAAAGCCCGAAACCACCCAGCATGATGGTCTGCCCATCGGTAATCCCGTCTAGTGCTTCATGAACGTTATTAACTTTTTTGTTGATCATATGGTTGTATTTAGCCAGGCTGGTCCCGAAACTTCGGGAGGCAATCCTTTTTAGCGGTTCTCGACCCGTCCGTTTCCGGACACTAGAACTGAAGCCAAACAGGATACAGCGGACAGCCGGGGCACGAGTGTTAACGAATTGGCGAAGCAATAGCTTCAAATAAACATTATATTACCCCCCCAAATCCAGCTCGTCGGTATCCTGTTCGTCTCCGCCTCCTTCGGTATCGGTAGTATCCTTAACCACGGCGGTATAACAGTCGACCTTGATGGCGAGGTTAGGCGGCCTTTTGAACTGTTCCATAGAGACCTTCAGCGAAGCATCACCATAACATTTTTTCATGAACATCGCCCAGATTGGCAAGGCTGCTGTAGCGCCCTGTCCATAAGTGATGCCTTTGAAGTGGGCCGATCGGTCCTCGTTACCCACCCACACGCCGGCAGCCAGATCAGGAACCATGCCCACAAACCAACCGTCGGACTGGTTTTGTGTGGTTCCTGTTTTTCCTGCAATAGGATTCTTAAAAACGTATGGATAGCCCGTAACACGGTTGTAGCCGTTACCGCCGCCCTGTGTCCTTAAACGGGCGCCTGAGCCGGATTCTGTAACGCCTTCGAGCAGTTTCAATACAGCATAAGCGATGTCTTTGTTCAAAACATCGTGTGACTCGGTAACCGGTTTATAAAGTTCAACGCCATTTTTATCTTCTATCCTTACAATGACCTGCGGTTTGACATAGACACCTTCATTGGCAAAAGTGCTGTAGGCAGCGACCATATCCTGGACTGTAATCTCAACTGCACCAAGTGCAATGGATGGCTGTGCCGGAATCTTTGATTTTACACCAAGTTTATTGGTCAGGTCGATAACGGCTTCAGGTCCGACTTTGTCTATTAGTTTTGCAGACACCGTATTGATGGATAGGGCGAGTGCTTTTTTCAGGGTCACCATGCCGCGATATTCGCCATTGGAATTGTTTGGTGTCCAGTCTTCAGTCACGTGATGGCGTCCTTTAGGGATTGTGAAAGGGGAATCGAGAATGGAATCGCAGGGCGACATTCCCGCCTGTTCAATCGCGGTGGCGTACACAAAAGGCTTAAAAGTAGAACCAACCTGCCTTGCACCCTGGGCAACGTGGTCGTATTGGAAATGCTTGTAGTTGATTCCGCCAACCCAGACTTTTACGTTTCCGGTTCTCGGTTCCATTGCCATCATTCCGGTTTGGAGGAAATGTTTGTAATAGCGGATGGAATCGTTGGGGGTCATGATCGTATCCTTGTCACCTTTCCAGGTAAATACTTTCATTTTGGTTTTGACATTGAATGACTTCAGGATTTCCTCCTCCGATTTATCTTCGGCCTTCATGATGCTCCACCGCTCAGAATTCTTCCGGGCGCGCATCATCAGCTTTTCGGTTTCGGTTTCATTGAGGTTCACAAAAGGTGCATTCTTATTTGTTTTCTGTTGGGACCAAAACTCTTCCTGAAGGTTTTTCATATGGTCTGTCACGGCTTCTTCCGCATAGGCCTGCATGCGGGAATCGATGGTGGTATATATCTTAAGCCCGTCTGTATAAATATCGTAATCGCTGCCGTCGGGCTTTTTGTTTTCCTTGACCCATTCCTTCATAAAATCACGAAGATACTCGCGGAAATAGGTGGCAATTCCGTCTGTATGGCTTTCCGGATGAAAATGTAACGTAATTGGTTTTGCTTTTAATGCAGTTGCCTTTTCCTTATCCAGCACGCCGTTGCGTACCATTTGGTCAAGCACAATGTTCCTGCGGTTTTTTACCTTTTCGGCACGGCGCACGGGATTAAAATAAGACGGATTGGTAAGCATTCCGACAAGCATCGCACTTTCGTCAATTGACAGCTCTTTTGGTTCCTTTCCAAAATAGACTTTGGCCGCAGAACGTATTCCTACCGCTGTATTTACGAAATCGGCTTTATTCAGGTACATCGCAATAATTTCGTTTTTGGTATACTGTCGCTCAAGCCTTACAGCAATAATCCATTCTTTCAATTTTTGGGTAATCCTGATTGGAAGAAACCTCGAACCTTCACCGTGGAAAAGCATTTTGGCCAGCTGTTGTGTCAAAGTACTCGCACCGCCATTGGTCCCCAACCTCATCATTGCGCCTACGGTACGTTTTCCGTCAATACCCGAATGTTCATAGAAACGCTCGTCTTCAGTCGCTACCAGCGCTTTCACGAGATGCGGCGGCAAATCTGAATATTTAACGGATGTCCTGTTCTCGTTGTAAAATTTGCCAATGGTAACGCCATCAGCAGAAATAATTTCGGTGGCCAGGTTGGAGTTTGGGTTTTCCAGCTCGTCAAACGACGGCATGTGCCCTAACAGTCCCCACGAGGCCAATAGGAAGAAAAGAAAAATGCCTCCCAATGTGTATAAGAATACCCTCCAGAATTTCCTGCTGTAGTATTCGATATCCTTTACACTGGTGTTGTTATTCTTGATTTTTTTGGTCGCCATAGTTTATTCTGTTGATTCAATCCTGAAGCCCACATCCGTAATTCCCGCGAGTTCAGCAACGCCCGGAATTTTACCGGTTTGCCTTACTGCATGGCTGATACTCACTTTATATTCGCCTTTTTTGGCAAATTTCATCTTTTCCTTATAAAAAAGCTTGTTCTCCTTAATGTCCGTAAAACCTTCGCCAAGCAGCGATCCATCGGGTTCGGCCATCAGGTATTGCAAGGTGTCTACTTTCGTCAATCCGCCGGGCTGTTCCAACGCCACAATCAAAAACAAATTGCTGAACTGGTAATCATTATTATCGCGGATATTCAAAAACAGATTGTATGCTTTTACCGTATCCGGACTTTGGAATTTAAATGTCACCACGCTGTCCTTTTTCCATGCAGGACCCACAGATTTGTATTCGTCAAACACCCGTTTCTTATCGCAGGATACTACCAACGACAGGATTAAAAGTAATAATATGCTATTCTTTAGGCCCATTCCCGCCGTTGTTTTTGTTGTCAAATGGTTTTCTGTTTCTGTTGCGGTTGTTATTGTTCCGCGGTTTATCACCAGCCGGTTTATTTTGTCCCTGAGGCCTGTTCTCGACAGCCGGTTTGGTCTCGCCTGCCGGCTTGTTTTGTCCGGTATTGCGGTTCTCATTCCGTGGTTGGCGGTTTTCATTGCCGCGACGGTTGTCGTTTCTTTGGCGGTTGTCGTTGTTCGGGCGGATCACTTCGCTGGCCCCGGCCGTTGCTGTTTCTCCCGGCCTGCGTTTTTTATTGGTCGGCCTTTTCTTCTTCTTGGGCTGGTCAAAACGCGTTAAACTTTCCTGACCCATGGCGTTATTGAAATCTTTTTCAGGTGCCGCAGGTGCTTCAACCGCATAATCCTCCAAAGAAGACACTTTGTTTTTCTCTTTATTTTCAGCAATAATTTCTTTTACCTGCTCAATTTTCAGCATGTGCCAGTTGGCGAAATTATCGGTATAGGCAAACCACATCAGGCCTTTGAAAATATCCTGTTTCTGGCATATTGCCATCCCTTTTTCAGTCATCAGCTTGGTTTCAAAATCAGGAAATCCCTGTAAGGCATCCATGTAAGTATCCAGCTCATAATTGAGACAACATTTCAACTTGCCGCACTGCCCCGCCAGTTTCTGCGGGTTTAATGAAAGCTGTTGGTAACGCGCCGCAGAGGTATTCACACTTCTGAAATCCGTCAGCCAGGTCGAGCAGCACAATTCGCGCCCGCACGAGCCGATTCCGCCCAAACGTGATGCTTCCTGACGGAAACCCACCTGTTTCATC
This sequence comes from Erythrobacter sanguineus, assembly GCA_943367895.1. GTDB lineage: Bacteria > Bacteroidota > Bacteroidia > Flavobacteriales > Flavobacteriaceae > Flavobacterium. The sequence goes on from CALRKC020000025.1 coordinate 9,021, forward strand.
TCGATCCTTGTCGTAAATTCACGCGCGAAATCCTTAATCAGCATCCTGAAATCCACACGGTCTTCCGCCGTATAGTAAAACGTCGCCTTCGAACCATCTCCCTGGAATTCGATATCCGAAATCTTCATCTGGAGATTTTGTGCGATCGCAAGTTCCCGCGCACGCTTCTTCATGGGTTCTTCCTTATCGCGGGCATTCGACCAGATATCGATATCTTTCTGGGAAGCTTTTCGGTAAATCTTTGGCACTTCGGCGTTGTCTTTTACGCCTTTTTTCTTCATCTGTATCCGCACCAATTCACCTGTCAGCGTCACAATCCCGACGTCGTGCCCCGGAGAAGCCTCCGTAGCGACAATATCACCAATGCTTAAAGTCAGTTTTTCGGTATTGCGGTAAAATTCCTTGCGGCCGTTCTTGAAACGGACTTCCACGCAATCAAACGGCGCTTCGCCATTCGGTAAATTCATATTCGAAAGCCAGTCAAAAACCGTCAGCTTGTTACAGCTGTCTGTTCCGCAGGTTCCATTGTTCTTACAACCCTTAGGCGATCCGCCATCAGAAGTTGAGCAACTTGTACATGCCATATGTATATATGTAGTGTTGTGACGCGCACAACTTAAGTTCTTAAAACGTTTAGTGCGTAAAGATAGTATATTTTAGAGAAAAGTGACAAAGTAACTGACCGGCAAAGTCGCAAAGTTTTAAAATGCAAAAACTGCTTCATTTTGATGAAACAGTTTTGATTTTTGAAGCTTTATCCCGCTTTCGCCTTTATCTTTGTTCGTGCCTCACAAAGGATATCGGCTCACACAAGCGTAGCGACTGCCGAAGGAATCGGGGCTAGGCGTTTTGTCGTTCAATGACATATAATTTATCCGAAAGACGAATCCTGAAAGGCAATTTGAACGAAACCACATTTCCTTTTACCGCCGTTTCGGCCGGCGCGTCGTTCACGAACATTTCTTCCAAAACCATTTGCTGCTCTCCTGTTGTGGGGCCTTTTATTAAAACCGTGTCGCCAACATTGATTTCGCCCGACTCCATATAAAATTGCCCGATTGATGCTTTCGGGAAATAATGAAGCCCTTTGCCTACAAGATGTTTTTTTAGTTTTGGATTTTGGAATTTAGTATTTGGAATTTCAGTTTTGATTTTTGAAATTGGATGTTCCGCATTTTTGAATGTCAGCTTATCCGATTTCCCTTTCTTAAAAATCATGTTTCCATTTTTAATGCCGCGGCGAATCTCTTTCTGCTCTTCTTCCGGCAAATGGATAACGGAAACGCAATCTGTGGAACAGCAGTTTTCCATCGCCGCCTTACATTCATCACATTGGATAAACAATAAGTGACAGCCTTCATTGGCGCAGTTCGTGTGGTTGTCGCACGGTTTTCCGCATTGATGGCATTGGGAAACAATGTCATCCGTAATTCGTTCACCCAAACGGTGATCGAAAACGAAATTCTTCCCGATAAATTTACTTTCCAGCCCTTCCGCTTTTACCTGGCGCGTGTATTCAATGATGCCTCCTTCCAGCTGGTAGACATTTTCAAAACCTTTGTGCTTGAAATAGGCACTGGCTTTTTCGCAACGGATACCGCCGGTGCAGTACATCAGTAATTTTTTATCTGATTTGTGTTCTGAAAGTTGTTCTTCGATAATCGGCAAAGACTCACGAAACGTATCAACATCAGGTTTAATCGCATTGGTAAAATGCCCGATTTCACTTTCGTAATGATTCCTCATATCAACAACAATCGTATCCGGATCTTCAAGCAATTCGTTGAATTCCTTTGCTTTTAAATGCACCCCGATGTCGGTTGGATCGAACGTTGGGTCATCATCAAGCCCATCTGCAACAATCTTGTTACGGACTTTTATCGTCAGTTTTAAAAACGAATGATCATCGTGCTCCACAGCGACATTGAGTCGGATGCCTTTCATGAAATCATATTTTTCAATCGTGTCCTTGAACGCGTAGAAATTGTCTGCCGGTAAAGACAATTGGGCATTAATGCCTTCATCGGCGACATAAATCCTTCCCAAAACCTCAAGCGGATTCCAGGCCAGGAACAGTTCATTTCTAAATTGTGTTGGGTTTTCAATCTGCGCATAAGCATAGAAAGACAAAGTTAGTCTTTGCTTTCCGGCATCGTCAATAAGGACGGCCCTTTCTTCTGCGCTTAAAGTGTTGTACAGTTGCATGCTATAAACAGTTTTAAGTGTGGAGAATTATTTTTCGGGGACAAAAATAGGGAAAAGTTGTAAAGTGACAAAGTTTTGCTGCAGGGTACAAGGTGCAGGGTTCAGGGTATCTAAAACGTGAAATTAATCTATTAAAAAAGCAACCCGAAAGTTGCTTTATCTCTTGTCCAGTGCCTTGCACCCTGAACCCTGTGCCTAATTAACAGTACTCGTTATAAGCATCCTGCAAATTCTCGGCAATCAATTCTGCAGGGCGGCCTTCAATGTGGTGGCGCTCCAGCATGTGTACCAACTCACCATCTTTGAACAAAGCCATACTGGGCGACGACGGCGGGAACGGGAACATGTGCTGGCGGGCAGCGTTTACGGCATCAGTGTCTACACCTGCAAAAACCGTCACGAGGTGATCTGGTTTTTTAGCGCCGTTCAGGCTCATTTTTGCTCCCGGGCGGGCGTTACGCGCGGCACATCCGCAAACGGAATTCACCACAACAAGTGTA
>CALRKC020000026.1:0-11685 GCA_943367895.1 Erythrobacter sanguineus
ATGATAATCCTTTCAAAAGATCCCATCATATAATTTCGCATACCGAAAGTCATCATTACATAGGCCGAAGCAATCCTTATTTTCATTTCCTCTGTCACCTCCATTTCCCTGCCCTCAAAGGCAATCATGGTTGAAAATGTCTTTAGGCGATGTTCAAAATAAGCTTGCCTTTTTAATGGCAATCGCTTGAAAAAAGCACTATGCTGCTCCAAAATAGCACGTTCCGGCGGCGAGATTTTCAAGGGTTTAAAATAAAGGTGAACATATACCGGCCGGTTCAGGAAATATACAAAAGCAGGCTCGAGTATACCATGAAAGAAGCCATACCCGATGACCAGGAAAAGTATCGCGATAACAACAAAGAATACCTCCATGTTATTCTTTATCAAACATGGATTTCTGGGTCGGCTGCCGCATCGGTATATGTATTGACAGGTTCAGTGCTTTGTTGATTTCGCGGATAAAATGTTCTGCCAATAACGGTGATTCCACTTCAATATTCTGGTGAACGAAAAAATACAGTTTTTGTAAGCCCTGTTCCTTCCATGTCACAATCCTTTGCACCCATTCGTCCAGCCTCGTTACATCTGAGGGGTGGTTTGCGCCGACATACCGCACGAAAGCCACCGGGCTAGTCAGCCGCATGTGGAGCATATCGCGTCGGCCGGCAGTATCAACTATTATATTCGCCATATCGTTCGTTTCAAGCAAATCAGCGTAATCGTCAATTACAGGCTTTTCAAACCATTCGGCGTTACGGACTTCCACCCCAAGCGGCACGCCTTTTGGAAAATCTGACAAAACCTGACGAAGACGGTCAAAGTCTTTCGGTTTGAAATTATCAGGCAGCTGCAGGAACGCCATGCCCAGCTTATCGTCAAAATTACTGACGGAATTGGCAAACGCATCAACCAGTTCCTTTACGTCGATTAATCTTTTATAATGTGTGATAATGTCAGTGACTTTGGGAAAAAACTTAAAGCCGTCCGGAGTCTTGTTCTTCCAGGTTTCAACCTGCTGCCACTCGGGCATGCGGTAAAAAGTTGCGTTGAGTTCGATTGAATTGAATTGTGTTGCATAATACGCCAATTCATCTTTTGTGCCGCGGGGATAAAAACCTTTCAGGTCTGCACGATTCCATTTGGCGCAACCAATATAGACTTCCAACGGTGTATCATTTTTTCGTTTGCGCAGTATTTCCGCCGTTTGGGGCGCATCAGCAGGAAGTTTGAAATCAATATTTTCAGGATGGTCAACTTTTCCGAATTGCATAAAAATGGTTTTATTGTCTGCGGAAGATACGGAAAAACCAATTGCATTTCAAGCGCATCAATTCAGGAAATAAAAAAGGAATGCGTTAAAGCATTCCTTTTTAGTGACCGCGAGAGGACTCGAACCTCCATCATCAGAACCGGAATCTGACATTCTATCCATTGAACTACGCAGCCGATTTTCTTCAGACTTCTTAGATTGGTTTAACTTTCAGACTAAGTCTGACAATTCCTTTATGTAAGCAACTTCTTAACGATTGTTGAAATGGTTTTTCCTTCAGCAGTACCGCCCAATTGTGCACTGGCCAATCCCATTACCTTGCCCATCGATGCGATGCCTGAAGCGCCGGTTTCGGCAATTATCTTTGCGACTACCGCTTCTACCTCTGCTTCGCTGAGCTGGGCCGGAAGAAATTTCTCGATTACGGCAATCTGCGCCAATTCGGGCTCGGCAAGATCCTGACGGTTTTGTTCGGTAAAGATGCGCGCGCTTTCTTTACGGGTTTTTACCAGGCGCTGTAATAGTTTAATTTCGTCCTCTTCAGAAATTTCTTCTTTGGAACCTGTGGCGGTCTGCGCCAACAGCAACTCTGATTTAACAGAACGTAAAGCCTCAAGGGCGACGGTATCTTTTGCTCTCATGGCGTCTTTGATTTCGTCCATGATTCGTGTTGATAAGCTCATAGTTTCATTTTTGCAGGGACCGGACTCCGGATAGCAACGGAAATCCTTTTTTAGCGGTTCCCGATAGGTTTTTTCAGAACGCTCGAACTGACGCTAAAAAAGATTGCAGTGTATAGCCGGTTAAAGGCCCCAGATTATGCTGTGCAAACTTAGCTAAAATTACTGTAACGACAAAGGCGGGCGGAAGTGGTTTTGCATAAAAAAACCCGAAAATCCAGGACTTTCGGGTTTCAGAACTGGTTTGAGTTAGTTAATCCACGTTATCGTGAAGGAACGAATTGTTTGACCGCAACTGTATGTCGTCGTTACTGTCTGTTCCTAAAGAGGTCCTGGATTTATGGTTACTCTCGGGTGTGCCCGAGATGTCAATGCCCAATCTTTTGTATGCAGGTTCCTTTTCCATTTCCTCCAGGCGGGAAGAGTTGGTGTGGAACTTATAATTAAATTCTTTCAATTTTCTTCTTCTTTCATCCGCCCTTAGCTTATTGGCCTGCTCAAGCGACATTTCGGTCGGGGAAATGTTTTCGAAATTACTGAATTCGGCAGCAGGCTCTATAGTTTTCTTTGTAAACTGCAATTCCTCATTTTCAGGTTCAGCCACTTTTGCAACGGGCTTTGAATCCAGCAGGGAATTTTCAATTTCCATATATTCTTCCAAAGAGTAGCGCACCACGCCTGTTTCATTCAATTCCGTCATGGGTACAACCTGGACAGGCTGGTTCACGGTGATGTCACGGGCTTCCTCAGTCAGTTCAAAGAAAATTCTGTTATCAGCCGGTGTTTCTGTTTTTGCGATTGGCAAATCGAATGAAAACGTGATCTGCTCCTCTTCCTGCACTACATGTTTAGGCTCCTGAACGACAATTTCCTTTACTTCCGGTGTTGTGAAAAAGAAATCCGGCTCGGCAATGGTTGCGGCAGGCGGCGAAACGATTTCGAAAGTTACATCAAGATTCTTGATGAATTCGGTAGTGGGCACAAGTGTTACTTCAAAAACAGGCTCTTCTGCCACAGGTTCCTCAACGATTTCCTCCATTAGGTCGTGTACAATCCTTTCTTCATTTGCAGGAGCGGAAACTTCTGTGAATTCAAAAGAAGAAACAACTTTCGGCGTAAGATTGTGTGTAATCCTTTGCTCTTCTTCAAGCGCGTGAATGATTTTCTTAGGCTCTGTGTTTACGATCTCATTTTGTTGTTCTACGTTAAATCCGGTCGCGATAATGGTCACGGCGATAGAATCTTCGAGGCTTTCGTCTTCACCGACACCCATGATGATGTTTGCGTTAAAACCGGCCTCCTGCTGAATGTGGTCGTTGATTTCGCCGATTTCGTCAATCGTAATTTCATTGGTACCGGAAACGATAAGCAACAATACATTCTTGGCACCGGTAATCTTATTGTCATTCAAAAGTGGGGAATCCAACGCAGATACGATGGCATCTTTCGCGCGGTTTTCTCCATTTGCCAATGACGATCCCATGATTGCGGTTCCGCTGTTGGACAGTACCGTTTTGGCATCTTTTAAATCGATATTCTGTGTATAGTGGTGCGTGATGACTTCAGCAATTCCGCGGGAAGCGGTTGCCAAAACTTCGTCAGCTTTAGAGAATCCGGCTTTGAAACCCAGATTTCCGTATACTTCACGCAGCTTATTATTGTTGATAACAATTAATGAATCGACCTGTTTACGAAGCCTTTCCACCCCATTGAGCGCCTGTTCCTGACGCACCTTACCTTCGAACTGAAATGGTATGGTTACGATACCTACGGTCAGGATGTCGCGTTCACGGGCAAGTTGCGCAATTACGGGAGCGGCGCCTGTTCCGGTTCCGCCACCCATACCTGCGGTGATGAACACCATTTTGGTATTAACGTCAAGCATTTTTTCGATATCGGAGATGCTCTCAATCGCCGATTGCTGACCCACTTCAGGGTTTGCTCCGGCGCCGAGTCCTTCGGTAAGGTTTACTCCCAATTGGATTTTGTTTGGCACAGGACTGTTCTGCAGTGCCTGCGAATCGGTGTTGCAAACGATAAAGTCAACGCCCTTTATCCCCTGCTTAAACATGTGGTTAATTGCATTGCTGCCACCGCCGCCCACACCAATTACTTTAATTACATTTGATTGATTCTTCGGCAAATCAAATGAAATACTTCCAAAATCTGAGTTGCTTGTCATATTCTTCTGGTTTTATATTCTCTGGTCATTACTTTTTTGCGCTCCCCCCTGTTTACATTTTTCAAATTACACTGAATTTACTCAGCGTTATCTAAGAAATCCCGTATTTTATCAACATACTTATCAAAAAAAGATTTCCTGATTTTATTCTCGGTTGACTCCTGCATTTTTTCGTTTTTAGGCTGAATATCAGCAAATACGACTTCCTTCGGCGCTTCAACTTCAGGTTCAGGCTTCAGCGGTTCAGGCTCAACATACCTTTGAACGGGCTTCACTACCTCCACTACTTTCTCTATAAGTTCTGCACTTTTTGTATTATTCTGGATGCTGTTCATCACCAATCCAACCGCCGTGGCGTACAATGGGCTTGAAATTTCCTCGTCAGAGTTTCCTGCCAAATGCTCATTCGGGTAACCGATGCGGGTATCCATTCCTGTGATATACTCGACCAATTGCTTGATGTGCTGCAGCTGCGCGCCACCCCCTGTCAAAACAATTCCGGCAATCAGTTTCTTTCTTGGATCTTCATGACCGTAAGCCTTGATTTCGGCAAAAACCTGCTCAATAATCTCCACCACGCGGGCATGGATAATCTTCGAAAGATTTTTCAGTGAAATTTCTTTCGGTTCCCTTCCCCTTAGCCCCGGAATAGAAACGATTTCATTGTCTTTATTTTCTCCGGGCCAGGCTGAGCCGAATTTCACTTTCAGCAATTCCGCCTGTTTTTCGATGATCGAGCAACCTTCCTTGATGTCGTCCGTGATTACATTTCCGCCAAAAGGGATTACGGCCGTATGACGGATAATACCATCTTTAAAAATAGCCAAATCAGTGGTTCCGCCACCGATATCGATTAATGCCACACCGGCCTCTTTTTCTTCCTGGCTCAGCACAGCATCTGCGGAAGCGAGCGGCTCCAATGTAAGGCCGGACAATTCAATTCCCGAGCTTTGGATGCAACGGCCCACATTGCGTATAGAGGAAGCCTGACCAACGACCACATGAAAGCTGGATTCCAGCCTGCCACCGTACATGCCGATTGGCTCCTTGATCTCCGACTGACCGTCAATTTTGAACTCCTGTGGTAAAACGTGGATGATTTCCTCTCCGGGAAGCATGGCCAGTTTATGAACCTGATTAATCAAAAGATCGATATCCTTATCGCCAATTACCTCCTCAGGATTGTTCCTGCTGATATAGTCGCTGTGCTGTATACTGCGGATGTGCTGCCCGGCGATGCCCACAACAACATCTTTGATCCTGTAGCCTGAGTTATTTTCGGCTTCAGCAACAGCCATTTGGATGGACTGAATGGTTTGGGTGATATTATTCACCACGCCACGCGCGACACCAAGGCTTTTGGACTTTCCAACACCGAGGATTTCGAGTTTCCCATACTCGTTTTTCCTGCCAATCATCGCGACAATCTTAGTTGTCCCGATATCTAAACCAACGGCGATATTCTCTTTTTCCATAATCTGTTATTTTGTGCACACTACCTGTTGCGTAAACTTTAGGTTGATGAACCTGTACTTATTTAATAAACTGTCCTTTATTGCTTTTTGAAAAAAAGCCTTGTAATTGTTAAACTTCCGTTCTGCATTGATCGGTTTACCGAAATCAATCAGGTAATCGAAATTCCTGTTCGCCATCAGCAGGCCGCCACCGGGCAAAACCTGAATGCCGATGATGTTCTTTTTCAAAAAATCATCGCCATGTATCAGACGAAAAACTTTACACAAATCTTTGCTGTTGCTTTCATCAACCACACCCGAAACAAGCGGAACCCTCGCAGCATGAATTTCGGACAACGGCATCTTATTTCCTTCATTATCAAGGTAAAAAGAACCTGTTTCGCCAACCACTCTCGCTATGGGGGTCTTTTGTTTTACAACAGCTTTCAGGACGCCGTCAATACTCACAAAAACCTCTGAACTTTCAATCATTTCGTTGGCGTTTATGGTATTTTCCAGCTTACCCAAATCTATATTTTCTTTGCGTATGGTTTGCGCAGCCGATTTATTTTCTATTAACAATTTATTAACCATTTCACGCGTAATGAACAGGTCGTCATTGGCGGAAAATTCCACTACCGATTTGGTCAGTTTTCGTGCGTAATTTCTTTTTAAAGTGAATGAATACAACGAAATCAGTCCAATGCAGATGAGTAGCAGCCGGACATTAATCCAGATGTTTTTCCAGTTAAGTTTTTTCATGCAGCGCTGTTTTTATCGATTCAACCATTTCTCCAATATCACCCGCGCCGATGGTTACAATTACATCCGCATCTGCGCTTAAGATCTCAGTAATCAGTGCTTCTTTTGCGACCAGTTTTTTATTGGGATTTGTCATTTTCCCCAAAAGCCAATCGGAAGTTACGCCTTCAATCGGAAGCTCGCGCGCCGGATAAATATCAAGCAGTACGATCTGTCCGAAACGCGACAGGCTTTCTGCAAAACCGTCTATAAAATCCCTTGTCCTGCTGAACAAATGTGGCTGGAATATTGCCAGCACTTTTTTTCCGGGATACAATTCTGAAACCGCCTGAAATACCGCATCAATCTCAGTAGGATGGTGTGCATAATCATCGATATACACCAAATCCTCCGATTTGATCTGATAGGAAAACCTTCGTTTCACGCCGCGAAATGAGGATAATGCTTTGACAATGGCCACGGTTGGGGTACCGAATTTCCTCGCCATTGCCAAAGCCATTACCGCATTCATTAGATTGTGGCGCCCGGGCAATCCGAATTGTATATTTTCAATTGTTTCAGAAGGGGTTTTTACATCAAAAAGGTAGCTTCCGTTTTCAATCCTGATGTTGTATGCTTCATAATCTGATGCTTCGTCGATACCCACTGTCATCCCATTGAGCGGAAGCCCTTTGGCTATGAACAAATTTTCCCGCTCATTTACTTTCCGGGCAAACTCCGTAAACGATGCCTCAATGGCTTTGTTGTCACCATAAATATCGAGGTGATCGGCATCCATAGAAGTGATGCAGGCCAGATTGGGATGCAGGTGCAGGAACGAACGATCGAATTCATCTGCCTCGACAACTGTTACCGTTTTTCCGTTGCCGATCAGGTTGGAGTTGTAATTTTCGACAATTCCGCCAAGAAAGGACGTAACATCCGCACCGCTTTCATAAAGGATGTGGCCAAGTATACTCGAGGTTGTGGTTTTCCCGTGCGTTCCCGCGACGGCAAAGCAGAACGTATCTTTGGTGATGATTCCTAAAACCTCCGCGCGTTTCCGCACATAATAATTTCTTTCGAGGAAATAATTCCACTCGGAATGCGTAACTGGTACCGCAGGCGTAATTACCACCAGCGTATTTTCAACATCAAAATCCTTCGGAATCTGATTGATGTTGTCTTCAAAATGGATCCTGATTCCGCTTTCGATCAATTCACCGGTTAATGTAGACGGTGTTTTATCATAACCCTGAACATTCTTCCCGAGTGTCTGGAAATATCGCGCCAGCGCGCTCATGCCGATGCCGCCGATGCCTATGAAATACACGTTATGGATTTGGTTCAGATTCATTTTGGATTGCCTGAGTTGCTTAGTGCCTGGGCGCCTGAGCCCGGAACTAACTTAATAATTTCGTCTACTATGTCTTTTGTGGCATTCACTTTTGCCAGTGTTTTGATATTTTCGGACAAATTTTTCTGCAGATTTTCATCAGACAGTAAATTATTAAACAGGTTTGTGAATTGCGTATCCAGTTCTGATTCGCGCATCATCAGTGCCGCTTCTTTATCAACGATTGATTTGGCATTTTTTGTCTGATGGTCTTCGGCTACGTTTGGTGACGGAATGAAGATCACCGGTTTGCCAACAATACACAGTTCAGAGACCGATGACGCTCCTGAACGGGAGATTACAATATCTGCAGCAGCGTAAACCAAATCCATCCGGTCGATAAACGCCAATACCTGTACGTTTTCGTTCCCATCAAAACGATTGTATTGCTCATAATAATATTTACCGCACTGCCAGATTACCTGAACGTTTTGCGCTGCAAAGTTCAGGAGTTCTTTCGCTATCAATTGATTGATTCTTGCAGAGCCAAGGCTTCCGCCAAGGACCAAAACCGTTTTCTTGTCGGCAGAAAGATTGAAATGTTTTATCGCTTCTTCACGCTTTCCCTGAATTCCAAGTAAATCCTGGCGTACCGGGTTACCCGTGAAGATGATTTTCTCTTTTGGAAAAAACCTTTCAAGATTCTCATACGCCACACAAATCTTGTTTGCTTTGGCGCTCAGCCACCTGTTTGTAATTCCCGGAAATGAATTCTGCTCTTGAATTACAGTCGGAATCTTCGCTATTCCGGCGACCCGCAGTAACGGGCCACTGGCAAACCCACCGGTACCGATCACGACATCCGGTTTAAATTCACGGATGATCGTCCTTGACTTCAGAAGGCTGTCAATTAATTTCAAAGGGAAAAGCGAATTATCGAAAGTGAGCCTGCGCTGGATTCCGGCAATCCAAAGTCCTTTGATCGGATAGCCGGCCTGAGGGACTTTCTGCATTTCCATCTTATCTTTGGCACCAACAAAGAGAATTTCGCAATCGGGAAACCGCTGCTTTAATTCATTGGCAATGGCTATGGCCGGATATATATGTCCGCCTGTGCCGCCGCCGCTCAATATGAATTTCAATTTCTTCATTGTACCTATTTGTTCATTACGGCCTTCATCGGGTTGGCCGAATCTGTGATCGAATAATTTTCATTTTCTTCAAAAGCCGCATTGTTTTCCGGCGCTTCTGCTTCCTCATCTTCCTGCAGCTGCTTGTCGATTAACTTCTGCAGGGCGATGTTGCGGCGTTCTTTTTCCTCTTGTTCCTCAGCAATTTCTTCCTCTTTCTTCGTAACGCTGATGATGATTCCGATTGCAATACATGTCATCCATATCGAGCTTCCGCCACTGCTTACCAATGGTAAAGTCTGCCCCGTAACCGGAAGCAGTTGCACCGCCACTCCCATGTTAATTAATGCCTGAAAGATAATCGGGAAACCAAGACCAACGACCAGGAATTTTCCAAACGGGGTGTTGGCTTTGTGCGCTGCGACAATGAACCGGAAAAAGAGCAACAGGTATAACGCCAGAACGCCGAGTCCGCCGATGAGCCCATACTCTTCCACTATTATTGCGAAAATAAAATCGGAGGAAGACTGCGGAAGAAAGTTTTTCTGTACGCTTTTGCCGGGGCCTAATCCATAGAATCCGCCGGTTGCGATCGCTGTTTTGGCTTTTTCAATCTGGTAATCATCATCTGAAACCTCTGTTTGTGATTTGTCCTTGAAAAAACTCTCAACACGGTTTTCCCAGGTTTTTACACGGGCGAAAACTTTTGGCGTATTGTCGGGATTGGTTTTTTCAACGACTTTGGCAGTAATGATAAAGAGCGCGAATATCGCCACGCCAATCCCTATGACGGACATAATGTATTTCATCGGGTAATTTCCGATGAAGGTCAGCATTAAAACCATAGAGAATATCAAGGCTGCAGTCGAGAAGTTATTTGGTAAGATCAATGCCAAAGTAAATCCGACGGGAAGCCATAAGTCAATCAATGATGATTTGAAGGTGATTTCCTCATGCTGAATCTTGGATAAATATCGGGCAACGAAAATCATTAGTACAATAAATGCCAATGCCGATGTCTGGAACGAAATTCCCAAAAACGGCACCTGAATCCAGCGGGTGGCACTGCCCTGTTCTACCCCAAAAAACAGCGTATAGGCTAAAAGCGCCCAAACAAACGGCAGCAATATGCGCGAGATGCCCCGGAAATAGTGGTACGGAATTTTCTGTATGTTGTATAAAATGAAAAAACCGAAAAGAATATGGATGGCATGTTTCAGGAGGTAGCCCAGGGTATTCCCGGAGCCGTGATTCATGTAGGCCAGATTACTGCTCGCGCTAAAAACCGGCATAAACGAAAACAGGGCAAGCAGGGCCACGAATGACCAGATCCCTTTATCTCCTTTTAAGCTGTTGATTAGTTTGAACATATCTTTTTGGTTCAGGGTTCAGGTTTCAGGGTAAAAATTGCACCCTGTGCCTTGGACCTGTTATAAATTTTGTACTGCCTGTTTAAATTGTTTTCCCCTGTCTTCGTAATTTTCGAAAAGGTCGAAACTCGCACATGCCGGTGAAAGCAGAACGGCATCACCTTTTTCGGCGAGACGTTGTGAGGTGCGGACGGCATCCACCATTGAATCTACTTCAACCATCATATCTACTACATTTCCAAACGCATCGATGATTTTTTTGTTATCTACTCCGAGGCAGACAATTGCTTTGACTTTTTCTCTAACCAACGGCATCAATTCTGCGTAATCGTTTCCTTTATCAACACCTCCAACAATCCAAACGGTTGGCATTGTCATGCTGTCCAGGGCAAAAAATGTAGCATTTACATTTGTTGCTTTTGAGTCGTTGATGTACTGCACATTCTGAATCTTCAGCACCTTTTCAAGACGGTGTTCAACCCCCTGAAAATTAGACAGGCTTTCCCTGATGGTTTCCTTGCGGATTTTCATCAGCTGGGCTACTGAGGCGGCAGCCATCGCATTTTTCAGGTTGTGTTTGCCTTCAAGTGCGAGGAAATTGGTGTCCATTGTAAATTCTTCTTCTTTGATGTTGATTTTCATTGTGTTGTCTTTTAATGATGCTCCGGTTTCTAATTGTTTTGAAATCGAAAATGGTATTTTATTTGCTTTGGTTTTATTTTTTGAAAGCCATTCGGAAATCGCTTCGTCATCGTCGTCATAAATCAGGAAATCACTTTCCTTTTGGTTCATTGTAATCCTGAATTTTGAACTGATGTATTCATTATAATTGTAATTGTATCTGTCGAGATGGTCCGGGCTGATATTCGTAATGACAGCGATATGCGGCCTGAAATCTATGATACCATCCAATTGAAAACTGCTTAATTCCAGTACATACAAGTCGAACTGATTTTCAGCAACCTGCCAGGCGAAGCTTTTTCCGATGTTTCCGCCTAACGCTACGTTCAGTCCGGCAGACTTCAGCAGATGATAGGTAAGCATCGTTGTGGTCGTTTTTCCGTTGCTGCCTGTAATCCCGATTATTGTTGCGTCGGTGTATGGCGCTGCAAATTCAATTTCGGAAATCACGGAAATCCCTTTTTCGACCAGCTTTTTTACGATGGCTGCTTTTTCCGGTATACCAGGGCTTTTCATGACCACATCGGCATTCAGCACGAGGCTTTCAGTGTGTTGCTCCTCTTCCCATGCAATCCCATTAATCGTAAGAACTTCTTTGTAATTTTCTTTTATCTTTCCAAAATCGGATACAAAAACATCGTATCCTTTTTTCTTGCCTAAAATCGCCGTACCGACACCGCTTTCGCCACCACCAAGAATTACCAGTCTTTTCATCTACCTCAATTTTAAAGTCACGATGGATAAAATGGCCAGCAATATGCCAACAATCCAAAAGCGGGTTACGATTTTGCTTTCATGATATCCTTTTTTCTGATAGTGGTGGTGCAAGGGCGACATCA
>CALRKC020000027.1:0-11535 GCA_943367895.1 Erythrobacter sanguineus
AGGAAGACATAAACTGACTGTTTCCTGCGAACCAAGACACAAGAAATAATGATTGAAATCAATCATATCAAGCCGCTACTATTTATCAGTAGCGGCTTTTTTTATATTTTACAATAAAAACAGCATGAAATTTTGTTTTAAATATTTAGTATTCATTGGCATCATGTTTACGGGTTTTTTTTCTCTTTCGCAAGAAAAGAAACAGATTGCCATCTACTTTGAATTTGATAAATATGAGATTACCCCAAAAAGCAAAATTACGCTCGACAGCATCATCAGCCTGGCTAACAATTCCCGTGGATATAGTATTGTCATTAATGCTTACACTGACAGTAAAGGCACAGACCAATACAATAACACGCTGGCTTATAACAGAAAGAAAATAGTTTTTGATTATTTTCTGCTCAATCAATTGAATGCAAGACGAATTTCTTATTCACATTTCACCGAGAATCTCGCTGATGTTCCGGATGATTTAAGAAGAAAAGCGATTATCAATTTTGAATATATCAGGCCTAAAACTTTTTATGGCAAAAATGGAACGGAAGTGATCGCCGGGGAGAATGACAATCTAACCATCAGCGAGTATTTTTCAACCAAGGATATGATAAGGGATTCTAAGTTTGCTATAGACGAAAATGACCAAATCATTAGAAGTGACGGAATGTTTACCATTTGTTATGGAAAGGCAACACTTGATGAAACCGGCAACTTTTACATAATAAAAATGCCAAGCAGGGTGGGACAGGTTAATCCTTCAATGAATGTTTACCTGGAGATTACCAATGAAAACGGGCAGAAAAGATGGCGGCGAACCGAATTAAAGCCCGAAGCAGACGAAACCAATAAATTCTATATATTTAAAATTCCGATAGAAAGTAAGGGATGCGTTACCTTTAATGTTGATTGTCCATTGCCGGATAATGATAAAATAACCTTCATATCCACAAAAGAAAGTTATGACAATGTTGAGGTGAAAGATGCTGAAAACAAACTGCTTTTTTCTGCGTATAGTAATAAGACGGGTAACCAATATGTTTTTTTGAGTGGTGGTATACAGACCAGGAATATGGTTTTTTATGGCTATGTTGATAAAAAGAGAACAGTGATGAGGTTGCGCGACCTTAATTACGACAGCGAGCCAGCAAAAGACGGTGTACCAGCTAAAGAATATTACACTCCGATTCTCGCTGCCGGAAACCATGAATCCCATGGCAGAGAAGAAAAAAGAGGTTTCTGGCCATGGCTAAGGAAAGTATTTACCGGAAAGAAAACTTATATCACAAAAGACAACGATAAACAACTAACAATAAACTAACTACTGCATAAATGCCAAAAGACAACTCCATCAAATCCGTTCTCATTATCGGTTCAGGTCCTATCGTAATCGGGCAGGCCTGCGAATTCGACTATGCCGGCTCGCAAGCCGCGCGTTCCATCCGCGAGGAAGGCATCGAAGTCATCCTGATCAATTCGAATCCCGCAACCATCATGACGGACCCTTCCATGGCCGATCATGTGTACCTGAAACCACTGACGACCAAATCGATCATTGAAATCCTCAAAGCGCATCCGCAGATCGATGCCGTGTTGCCAACTATGGGTGGGCAGACCGCGTTAAATCTCTGCCTTGAAGCCGATGAAAAAGGCATCTGGGAGGATTTCGGGGTAAGGCTGATCGGGGTGGATATCAATGCAATCAACATTACCGAAGACCGCGAGCAGTTTAAGCAATTGCTTCAAAGGATCGACGTTCCGACCGCACCGGCCAAAACGGCAACTTCCTTTTTAAAAGGAAAGGAAATTGCGCAGGAGTTCGGATTCCCGCTCGTCATTCGCCCTTCGTTTACGCTTGGCGGTACCGGGGCGGCCTTCGTACACAAAAAAGAAGATTTTGATGATTTGCTGACCCGCGGTCTCGAAGCATCACCCATACACGAAGTCTTAATTGATAAGGCATTATTGGGCTGGAAGGAATACGAATTGGAATTGCTTCGCGATAAGAATGACAATGTGGTCATCATCTGTTCCATTGAAAATATGGACCCTATGGGAATCCATACCGGCGATTCGATTACCGTTGCCCCGGCAATGACATTATCTGATACGACTTTTCAGAAAATGCGTGATATGGCCATATTGATGATGCGTTCCATCGGGAATTTTGCCGGTGGATGTAACGTACAATTCGCTGTTTCGCCGGATGAAAAGGAAGACATTGTTGCGATTGAAATCAATCCACGTGTATCAAGATCATCCGCATTGGCCTCAAAAGCAACCGGTTACCCGATTGCGAAAATTGCTTCGAAACTGGCGTTGGGATATCATCTGGACGAATTGCAGAACCAGATTACCAAATCGACTTCAGCGCTATTTGAACCGACTCTGGATTATGTCATCGTAAAAATCCCACGTTGGAACTTTGATAAATTTGAAGGTGCCGACAGGACTTTGGGACTGCAGATGAAATCGGTAGGCGAGGTGATGGGTATCGGAAGGTCGTTCCAGGAAGCACTGCACAAAGCGACGCAATCCCTGGAGATCAAAAGAAACGGAATCGGGGCCGACGGAAAAGGCTATAAGAATTACGAGCAGATCATTGAAAAACTGACCTTTGCGAGCTGGGATCGCGTATTTGTTATCTACGATGCCATCGCCATGGGCATTCCGCTGAGCCGCATCCATGAGATTACGAAAATTGATATGTGGTTCCTGAAGCAGTACGAAGAACTTCATTTGCTCGAAAGGGAAATCTCCACCTATAAGATTGATACACTTCCCAGGGAATTGCTGTTGGAAGCCAAGCAGAAAGGCTATGGCGACCGGCAGATTGCCCACATGATGGGTTGCCTCGAAAGTCAGGTGTACAAGCTGCGCGAGGAGATGAAAGTCAACCGCGTGTATAAACTGGTGGATACCTGTGCTGCCGAGTTTAAGGCGCAGACCCCTTATTATTACTCTACTTTCGAAGCCGAAATCGAAACGGCCGACGGTAAGCAGTATGTTTCCAACGAAAGCATCGTCTCAGATCGAAAGAAAGTCGTCGTTTTAGGTTCGGGACCAAACCGCATCGGGCAGGGTATTGAGTTTGACTATTCCTGTGTGCATGGTGTTTTGGCCGCCAAAGAGTGTGGTTATGAAACCATCATGATCAACTGTAACCCGGAAACGGTTTCCACCGATTTTGATACGGCCGACAAATTGTACTTTGAGCCGGTGTTCTGGGAACACATCTACGACATTATCCGTCATGAAAAACCCGAAGGTGTTATTGTGCAGCTGGGCGGACAGACGGCTTTGAAACTCGCTGAAAAATTATCAAAATACGGCATTAAGATTCTGGGAACGTCTTTCGACGCCCTGGATTTGGCTGAAGACCGCGGCAGGTTCTCAGAATTGCTGACCGAATTGAAAATCCCGTTCCCACAGTTTGGCGTGGCCGAAAATGCAGACCAGGCTTCGGCATTGGCGGATGTGCTTGACTTCCCGTTGCTCGTAAGGCCTTCCTATGTATTGGGTGGACAGGGCATGAAAATCGTCATCAACAAGCAGGAACTCGAAGAGCATGTGATTGATTTGCTGAAGAACATTCCCGGAAATAAATTACTCCTTGACCATTATCTTGACGGCGCGATTGAAGCGGAAGCGGACGCCATCTGCGACGGAGAAAACGTTTACATCATCGGGATCATGGAACACATCGAGCCTTGCGGCATCCATTCCGGTGATTCCAATGCAACATTGCCACCATTCAATCTTGGTGAATTTGTAATGCAGCAGATCAAGGACCATACGAAGAAAATTGCGCTGGCTTTAAGGACCGTGGGCTTAATCAACATACAGTTTGCCATTAAGGACGATACCGTTTACATCATCGAGGCCAACCCAAGGGCATCGCGTACCGTACCGTTTATTGCAAAAGCGTATGGCGAGCCCTATGTAAACTATGCCACCAAAGTGATGCTTGGCGTAAATAAGGTAACCGATTTTAACTTCAACCCACAATTGAAAGGGTATGCCATCAAGCAGCCGGTGTTCTCGTTCAGCAAATTCCACAATGTGAATAAGGCTTTAGGCCCTGAAATGAAATCGACAGGCGAAAGCATACTGTTCATTGACGATCTGAAGGACGACCAGTTTTATGAATTGTATTCACGAAGGAAAATGTACCTGAGTAAATAAACAGCAGCAGTTACAGCATAAAAAAACCTTCCAATCGGAAGGTTTTTGTTTTTATGTTGTCTTATTTTTTTTGATGTCATCAAAATTATTCCTGAGAAGATCTTTTTCAATCTCATTCACCTGTCTTCGTTCAAAATATTTTTCCATATATTTTTCAGATAAATCAAATTGATTCTTTTTAGTATATAAGAAACTTAAAATGTATTCGAAAGATTTATGTAGTGGAAGTAATTTGTTGTTTTCCTTTTTTATATCCTCCAGTAAATTGGCGATGTTTTGATCAATTGTCTCATTGTTCTCAAACCAATGTTTTAAAATAGGAATGTTTCTGTCAAGTACATCATTGAGTCCCTTCCTGAACTTTTCTTCATTAACGGTACTGATTTTGTCAATATTTACAGGACTGAATTCATTGTCGCTTTTTTCCCAGGCATTGAACTTTTTAAGGTATATCATTTTCACAGACTTGATTGTCTTATGATAAACTAATTTTTTTCCAGACGAAACTGTAGGAACAAAATCGTAACAGGTGCCATAAGAAAAGCAACCACCAAAGACTTTGAAAACATGATATTGAATGACATGTTTTATACCGTCATCATTAAAATCACCTGACCATATGTATTTTCCATCCCAATTCGTCAACCCGATTTCAGCAAGCCTTGGTGTTATTGTCTCACTGAATATTGTAATTCTTTTTTCCAATAAGACTTCGTCAAGATTTTGCATGTCATCATAGATTTCACGCACTGCTTTCCGTCGAAGGAAAAAATGTCTTATTACCTTAATGATATTCATCTTCTGATAAGCTTTTGTCCTGAATCGCTCCCAAATATACACATTGCTTTTGCGTCTGCGAGGGCAATGAATACTTTTATAAATTAATTGCTTTTGTAAGGATACGCATCATGCCATTATCCATGAAACGCATTGATGGCTCGGATTGATGGTGCAAATCCGCCCTGTGCGGTGCCTTGCTTCAGGAATATCCCGATTAACCCTGTTTTCTGCGTAAATAGCCTTCAAATAGCTTTTTGTATTGCGCCGCCAGCGCTTTCTTGTCCAAAGGAGATGCATTTAAATAGGGTGTTCCGGAAAAATACAAAACACTATTTTTCTCCGAATCCACTATGACCGTATAAAGCATTAATCTATTTTCCACCGAGGCGTTCATATAATTATCCATGCGTTTAAAAATACCCCTATCGTTGTCCTTAAACCGATTTTCGAGATTTTCTTTTGTGCGTTCAAAACCCGTAATGATGATGACTGCCGCATAGCGGGCCTTATTGCTTTTTAGGATAGAATCCGTTATGGGCGGCACTGTAACGCCGCTTATTTTTCGCTTCAGACTGAGGCGGTTCACCAACGCTGCCAATTCGGTTTCCGACTTAAACCGGAGCATCCTGTCATTGATGGGCATCCTGCCAGACACCCTGAAATCCGTAGAATTGCGGATTATGGAGTCGATGTAAATGCCGGAGAGTGCCGACAATGAGTCGTTGCGTACAGGCTCACTTTTGTGAGAAATCCGGTCTACGAGCGGTATCAGCTGGTAATAGGCCGGTTCCGGAAAGCCATCCACTCCGACAGCTTTGTCAATGACATAGCTTTTTGAACAGGAGGTTAGGGATAAAAAAGCAATAATCAGTGCAACGGTAATTCTCATTCTTAATGGAAGTTTGGCGCGAAGATAATAAAAACTAAGTGTGCGGTCGTATCGATCACTGATATCCATTCGGTATTCACGCATTGACAGCGCAGATTTATAAACCGTGCCCACAAAGACTTTTTAATTTAGGGATCACATGGAAACATAGCAAAACCTATCGATCTACGTGTAAAATAATCAATCCGGTTTGTGTGTAAAGTTACCGATGGCCATGACTGTTTAAAAAATCTTTATAAGATAGTAATCCGTGATATACCCCCCGACGGTCAATATGATAAGCGCGATGGACAAGTTAAACATACCGAGGCCGGTTTGTCTGTTCCGGAAGAGCCTGATGCTTTCTATGCACAGGTAAATGGCATAAAGGATTTCCAGTATAATCCCAATTGCGACCGAATAAACCGCTACCCCGAATGGTTCAGCGCCGCTGTTAAATAAAAGGAGGAACCCTGCCGTAACCAGCATTGTTATTACCACGGCGATGCCAAGTCGTAGTAAGATGTGTTTCGTCATTTTCTGCATTAGGTATTCTCCTTACTTAGGATATCAGCCCAGGTCTTATTATCAAACAGGGTAGAGTGGTAAATGCGCCCTTTAAACTCCGGACTTACCTGCCGCAGCACCTGCTTCAGGCTCCTGAAAACCGTTTCGGGCACTTTACTGCTGATCGTGATACGCCGGATCACGCTTAGGTCGATGTCGGTTTCAAAAACCGGCTTTTGCGCCGCTGTCGAAGTGGCGATGATGCGGTACTCTTTTTCGGGCTGGAACGCATGCCGTTTGTAATAAGGCAGTCTCGAGGTATCAAAGCTGCCCAGGTTCCTCAATTGTACGTATTCGGTTTTACCGTGCGACATGCCCTCGATATTTTCCAGGGTACTGAATAATTTCTGCGGACTGAACTCGATACAGCAGCCGTTCGTACCATTCGCAAAAGCATTCCAGTGGTGTATCGTTTCCCCTTCCGTCAGGCAAAGCGCATAGATGCTTTTGGCACCGACGCGTTGCTTATACATCTCGAGTGTCTTCCGGTCATTGTAATCTTCCCATGACGAGGGATCCAGCAGCGTGAGCTTCTTCCGGTGGAGCAGGTCGATTAAGAACGGGATCGTGGTAAAGCGGTTGAGTTTCTTGATTTCGTGTGGCATGGTGTCTTGACGGTTATGATGGAACGCAAATTTACGCTCTAATATACAGCATAAAAAAGGCATGAACAACATTCATGCCTGACAGAAACTGTTTGATTGTGGTTGATGATTGAAACTCCGTTGACGGCTTAATACCGCGTCCTGAAATTTCCGCCAAACCTACAATCCTGTTCGTGAATCTGCAATACCCTGTAGAGGGTATTTTATAGGGGTGTGTGATTGCCGGCGTGACGCTCGCGTCAGTGGGGGATTGCGTGGATTTACTTCGTCAGTTCGCTTCGCTCGTGTGTAATCCGTGCCCACAACCCCAGGCTGCGCAAAGCCTGTGACTTTGAGCCATTGTAAAATTGGGAGATCTTCGATCATGTTTTGCTCAAAGTCGGGAGACTTTGCGCAGCTGTTAATGGCTTGTGTGTACGAGCGTGACGCTTGCCTAGCGGGGGTATTTTGATTCAATACAAATGATGGAAACTAGTTTCTGAGATTCTTCAGAACAGGAACTGAGAGACGTTTTTCAATAACTCCTTCTTTTCCATGGTCATTAACAGATAAATAAATGACCAGGCTATCAATGCATTCCTGATTTCTTAAAATTTCATTTGCCCTCTGGGCAACATTAGCCAAATAGCCCTCAATTCCAAAATCTGATGATTTAATAGAATCATTTGCAATAAACAAATACAACTTCTGCTTTGCCTGACAATTCTTAATTTCTGCGGATGTTATGGGCTTAAAAAAAGTACTGATACCGCTTCCGGTCTCTTTATGCAGTTGTGCTTCGAGTTCACCTAATTCAGGAGGCATATTAATTTGTGGCTCTCTTTGATGCCCAAAAGTCATAACGAAGCCAAAAACATAACATGCCAAAATCACAGAAACTATTATGAAGATTATAGTCTTTATACTTTTTTTCATATTAATCTACTTTTATCATTAGCGGACAATTTGTTATGATGTAATCGTCGTTTGTCCTACAAGATTTAGTACCATTAGGAGCGTCAAATTTTGATTTCACCTTATAAAATCTATTTTAATTTTACTTAATTGGGAAAGCAATAAATTTCCTAATAAGTTTCCCCTTATGATCGACTTTGTTCTTTATGGATAGTCGGATAATTAAACTATCTATGCATTTCTTATCCTTTAATTCAGTATTTACCTTTTCAGAGAGCTGTGATAAATAACCGTCAACCCCGTTTTTTGACGATATAATTGAGTCATTGTACATAAACAAATACAATTGGAGTTTAGCGTTGCACGCATTATAACTTTGCTTCGTAATTGGTAAGAAGAATGCTCCGCCATCTTTCGTCTCTTTCCGAATTTCTTCCTCTAAGATCTTTAATTCATGTGGGACAGAAATCAAGGGTTCTCTTTGATGCCCAAAAGTCATAATGAAGCCAAAAACATACCATGTCAGAATCAAAGAAGCTATTATCAAAATTATAATCTTTACACTTTTTTTCATATTAATCTATTTTTATTAACGGCGGACAATTCGTTATGATGTAATCATCGTTTATTCTGTAAAATTTAGTTCCATTTGATGTTTTAGATTGTGCCTTCCCTGAATAAAATTTACCTTCAACTTCTTCCAATCGCTCGGATATACATTCGCAACCCAGGCAGCGCGAAGTCTGTGACTTTGAACCATTGTAAAATTGGGAGATCTTCGATCATGTTTTGCTCAAAGTCGGGAGACTTTGCGCAGCTGGATTATAAGCAGGGCATTTTCCGTAATTAACAGGCAAACTCCATTTATTAATACACATAAATTTGCGTGTTAAAACTTAAAAAAATATTTGCTTTTTGTCATAGAATGCGCTATCGGGGCGTAGTTAAAGATCTAAGAAAAATTGTTGTTTATGAACCATTCCTTTGATAATTTCATTTACCAAGATATAGATATCAATATCTTTTAATGTCTTATCATATTTTGGATATTTTCTTTTGATATTATTTAAGTGAGATACACTTGATTCATGATCATCCGCCAGTTGACCAATTTTTTTTAGTAAGTATCCTTTTGTGTTTTCAGAGAATTTTGCACCCGTAGATTTTTGAATATAAAAAGCTCTGAGAATATTTGCTTCTACTGTAGGATTTAATTTTTTATATAAAACTTTTTCTTGAAGGATTTCTAGATTTCGCGTAGAAACAAAATCCGTAAAATATCTAATGTTGAAGTTAAAGGTATGGAGATTAATTACAAGAGCATCATAATTATAGAAACAGCCTTTTGCAATACTGAGAAGCTTGTCTTCATGATTTAACTTTACTAGCTTTTGTTTAAAAGCCCAATTATTTTCGATTGACCAAATATCAACTTCTTTTGTGTCTAATTGAAGTTTGATTCCTTTGTGGCGATTAATTTCATGTTGAATTCCAGATTCAATGATTTTTGCAATTAATTTATCATGAGGTAAATCAACGATTATATCAATGTCTCTTGATTGTCTTTTTAATAAAAAATCACGGAAGTAGCCACCAACTATGTAAGCAGTGCCCTCAACAAAAATATCAAGCAACAATAATCTGAAAGAAAGATTTTCTTTCAGAACATTTTCAAAATGTCTTTTGAAATTACTTTTTATTTTGTTGTTATCTAACATCTAAGTTTTAATTCCGCTTAACTCTTGATAAAGACTTATCGCATATGTATCTGTCATCCCAGCTACAAAGTCCACAACCAATTGTAATCTTTTATATTCATCATTTTTGTATAACTCAAAATTTTCGAAAATCTTGCGATGACTTGCCGATATTATTTTATAAAATCGACTTTCACGATTATTTCCTCCTTTTGTAAAATTAGGCTTTTCTGACTCCTCAATGAAAATTTTTAACAGCCCATAAATGGCTTTCCACCCAGCAATTTCCTTTTTTAATATTCTTTTGCTATCAAATACTTTATATTGTAATTGTTTGTAAGCTTTTCTAATGTCAGCCGCTTGTGATATTTCAATGATTTCTTTTTCAAGTTCGCCTGCCATAATTTTATCATAATTATCTTCAAAAGACTTTACGATACCTTCAAGCATTAGTTGTTGAGTAAAAATGCGAAACTGTTGTATTATTAAATTTTGCGAATCATGACTATCACCAAACTTGTCTTTGAGTTCTTTAAGCTTTGCAAGCACTTGTTTTTTATTTTTGCTTAAATGATTAGAAAATATGCCTTGGATGTCATAATAATTTATTATTCCAAGCTTTATTCCGTCTTCGATGTCAGCAGCAGAATATGCAATATCATCAGCCGCTTCAAGTAAATATACTACAGGATGTCTCCTATTGTTTAAATTAAGATACTCGTTTATTGATTGATATGTGTTTTTTTCTGTAAAAAAATATCCGAATTTTTTCTTAGCGATTTCGGGATTTGACCCTTTATTTCCATTGGTTGAGTCTGACGGATATTTAACGATTGAAGCGAGGCTAGAATATGTCAAGTTATAACCAAATTGATCTCCGAAGTAGTAAAGCTTTGAAAGTATTCTGAAAGTCTGAACATTTCCATCAAAAAATCTAAAATCATTTTTTTCATCTTCTGTTAAAGTCGAATTAGATTTGGCTTCAAAATAGTCTTTAAAAAATTGCTTTACTGCTTCTTCACCAAAATGACCAAATGGTGGATTCCCTAAATCATGCACCAAACCAGCAACTCGTAAAAGAGAACTTAAATTTCCTTTTAATTGTAAATCCAAATCGCCTTTTTCGATGAGCTTTTTTTCGATACTTTGACCAATTGAACTGCCAATGTAGCTGACTTCGAGAGAATGTGTTAGGCGTGTTCTTATAAAATCACTCTCTTCAAGCGGAAAAACCTGTGTTTTATCTTGAAGCCTTCGAATCGGAGCACTTGAAATTAATCTTCCATAATCATTTTCAAAAGGATTACGTCCATCCGATGAAATTGTCGACGATTTTTCTCTAAATCTTTTGTCGCTTAATAATAAGGACCATTTTTCTTTATATGTCATATTTTAATAGGTTTTAAAAACATCATTAACTATAATACCACCTAACCCAATTATATCCAAACCTACAACTCCCCCTCCCAAAATCCTATACCCTCCACAGGGTATTTTAACAAAGCTACAAAACCCCAGCCCTCTGCCTTACGGTTTTCCGTAGTCACAGTTTGACGGTGCCGCCGGGAACCAACCAGGCGGCGCCGATGACCAACCAGGCGGCGCGCATAATCAACCAACCGGCGCGCATCATTAACCAACCGGCGACAGAGGCCAACCAGGCGGCGCGCATCAGTAACCAGGCGGCGCGCATGATCAACCAGGCGGCGACAGGAACCAACCAGGCGGCGGCAAAGACCAACCAGCCGGGGAAAACGGACAAACAGCCGAAACCGGAATGTAAACCGCTCGTAATGCGTTTCTTTAACAAAAACTTTAACAATTTTTGCGGAAAAACCTCAGCAACCGTTTTGGCAGATTTTTCAAAGTTTGTACTTATTAATTTTAAACTTTTGATTATGAATCCAAAAGAAGTTAAACGGGCCTACAACGGCTCTGACGC
>CALRKC020000028.1:0-11433 GCA_943367895.1 Erythrobacter sanguineus
TTTACGGGCTTATTCATCTTACTGGGTTCGCTGAAAGCCAAAAGTAAAATGGGAATTGCCTCAATAGTGGTGTTCGTGAGCTGCTCACTCGCCTTATTGTTAATCAGCAGTACCTGGAACTACTCGGCCATCACCGATTACCTGATGGACAGCTATCAGATATTCCGAAACCTCAACATCAAGCTCATTGAGATTTTCCAATTTTTCCATTTTACTGAGATCAAGGCGAATCTCGATGCGGTTGAAGAGAAAAACCAGCTCGTTTTCTTTTCAGATTTCGGCGTTAAAGTGATGCGTTTTATCGCTTTTGCCTACACTTATCATTACTTAAACTGGTTCTCCAAGACCTCCATCATCCAATGGCATAAAACTTCGAAAACCAAGCTCATTGCCATTTTTGCCATCTGGTTTGCATCGGTATGGATTTATGTTTATGACTATAATATGGGATTACAATGGCTTTATATCCTGAGCATCGCTCATGTATTGCTGGAATTCCCGCTGAATCACAAGAGTCTTATTGACATCGGCAGGCAGTTGAAGATGAAAGCTGCGGCATAGCAAAACTTCGTACATTTAACCAAAACTTATACTGTTGAAACAAATCACTTCCGTACAGAATCCGCTTATCAAATCACTCGTCCAGCTTCAGGAAAAAGCCAAAGCGCGCAGACAGAGCGGCACTTTCCTGATTGAAGGGCAACGCGAAATCGAACTGGCGTTAAAAGGCGGTTATGAGCTTGAAGAAGTATTGTTTTACCCGGAAATCTGCCCGGAATCTGAAGCGCGTAAATTGGCTTCCGGACAACTGATTGAAATCAATAGGGAAGTATACCAAAAGCTGGCCTACCGTGATACCACAGAAGGGATTATAGCGGTTGCCCGAAGCAGGGACCTGACATTGGATGCGCTTCAATTGGGTGAGAACCCGTTAGTTCTTGTCGCCGAATCTCCCGAAAAACCGGGAAACATTGGCGCCTTATTGCGCACAGCCGATGCCGCCAAACTCGATGCTGTAATTATCGCCAACCCCAAAAGCGATCTGTACAATCCCAATGTCGTCCGTTCCAGCGTGGGCTGCATTTTTACAAACAATATTGCTGTCGGGACTACAGCATCAGTTATT
Organism: Erythrobacter sanguineus; assembly: GCA_943367895.1. Classification (GTDB taxonomy): domain Bacteria; phylum Bacteroidota; class Bacteroidia; order Flavobacteriales; family Flavobacteriaceae; genus Flavobacterium. The sequence continues at coordinate 1,127 of CALRKC020000028.1, forward strand.
GATTTCTTACGACAAAAAAATATTGCCATCTATTGCGCTACGCTGCAGGATTCCACTTCCTATCATACACGGGATTATACTACGTCATCCGCATTGGTCGTAGGGACTGAAGCAACCGGACTGACACAGCCATGGCGTGATGCGGCAACACAGAATATCATTATCCCGATGCAGGGTGAAATCGACTCGATGAATGTCTCTGTGGCGGCGGCCATATTGATTTTCGAAGCGAAAAGACAACGCGGATTTAACCCGAGGCAAAGCCGAACTGTATGAAGCGCAGCGGAATAAATTAGGAATTTCAAATCATGAATTATGATACAAACAATCTTACACTCGCGGATTAGAAATAAAATCTGGAGTTTCATATTACTGTTAAGCTGCAGCGTTTCGGCACAAATGACCGAACCACAGATTGATGAACTCGTCAACCGCACTTTAACAACTTTTAATGTGCCGGGGATTGCTGTGGCCGTCGTAAAAGACGGAAACGTGGTGCTTTCAAAAGGATATGGCGTACGGTCCATCATTACAAAAGAAAAAGTTGATGCGAATACGCTTTTCGGGATTGCCTCGAACAGCAAGGCATTTACCAGCGCGGCACTGGCAATGCTGGTCGACGAGAAGAAAATCGGCTGGGATGATAAGGTCGTCAAATACATTCCGGGTTTCAGGATGTATGACGATTATGTGACCAATGAATTTACGATAAGGGATTTACTGACGCACCGCAGCGGTCTCGGACTGGGTGCCGGAGACCTGATGATCTGGCCCGACGGCCATAATTTCACGCCGAAGGACATCATTAATAATATCAGGTTTCTCAAACCGGTTTCTGCCTTCCGCACACAATACGACTACGACAACCTGTTGTATGTCATCGCCGGCGAAGTCGTCGCAAAAGTCAGCGGACAAAGCTGGAACGAGTTCGTCAGCCAGCGTATCATGAAACCACTTGGAATGGACCACAGCGCACCTTCCTGGAACCAGCTGAAGGACACTTCAAATGTTATTGCCCCGCATGTACCGATTGACGGGAAACTCAAAGTCATCAAACGATACACCAACAATATTTTTGATGCGGCAGCAGGTATTTACACCAGTACCAACGACCTGAGTAAATGGGTACTGATGCAGCTGAATCAGGGAAAATACAATGACATACAATTGTTCTCTAAAAAAGTACATGCCGAAATGTGGACACCACAGACGGTAATTCCCGTGGGAACGGTCGCACCTTACAATACCCACTTTAAGTCTTATGGACTGGGCTGGTTCCTAAGCGATGTCAAAGGCTACAAACAGGTTACCCATACCGGGGGCCTTGAGGGGATTGTAACGCAGGTCATCATGTTCCCTGAGCTGAACCTGGGCATCATCGTATTGACCAACCAGCAATCGGGATCGGCCTTTAATGCTATTTCGAACACTATCAAGGACAGCTACCTTGGCATTCCCAAAAGCGATTGGGTAAAATTCTACAGTGAGCGGGATAAGCAGAGCGAAGACAATGCCGACAAAATTACCGATGAAGTCTGGGAAACAGTTGCTAAAAATCAAAAAGACAGGGTCAAAATTGATGCTTCAAAATATACCGGGATTTATAAAGACAATTGGTTCGGCGAAATTACCGTCACGGAGAAAAAAGGCCGCCTTTATTTTGCTTCAAAACGTTCCCCACAGTTGTCGGGTGAAATGTTTTACTACAAGGACAACCAGTTTGCCGTGCGCTGGGACAACCGTTATTTCCATGCCGATGCTTTTGTCACCTTCAAAAACGACAATAAAAATTTTGAGATGAGAGCCATTTCACCGCTGACCGATTTCAGTTATGATTTTCAGGATCTCTATTTCGAAAAAATACGTTAACGCTATTATTTCCTGTCGGCTTTTGGCTATTGGCGAATGCCCTTCTTTACTTGCACATTCCAATTCTTTGTCCTATTTTTAGGGTTGAATCAAAATCGCTATGACGGAAATCGAGATAGAACAGGAAAATAAGGCCATCGCACGGGAATATAAAGAACTCCTTCGTATCAGTTACCAAACGCTTAGCGTGGATGATAAGAAACTCATCCGCAAGGCATTTGATGTCGCAGTAGATGCGCACAAAGACCAACGACGTAAATCCGGAGAAGCTTACATTTTCCATCCGATTGCGGTGGCAAAAATCGTGGCTTCGGAGATTGGACTCGGCGCAACGGCCATCGCTGCTGCCTTAATGCACGATGTCGTTGAAGACACCGAAATCACAATTGAGGACATTGAGAAAATGTTCAACCCAAAGATTGCGCAAATTGTCGAAGGGCTGACGAAAATCTCCCAGGTCCAGAAAGACCTGAACATTTCGATGCAGGCAGAGAATTTCAGAAAAATGCTGCTCACGCTTAACGATGATGTGCGCGTGATCCTGATCAAACTCGCCGACAGGCTGCACAATATGCAGACTATGGATTCGATGGCAGAGCACAAGCAAACCAAGATTGCCTCGGAAACCCTGTACATTTATGCCCCGCTGGCACACCGCCTCGGACTTTATAATATCAAGACAAAACTCGAGGATCTGGGCCTGAAGTACACCGAACCACAGGTGTATAATGAGATCCTGAGCAAGATGAAAGAAACCAAGGAAGAGCAGGATGAATACATTAAGACGATTTCAGATGTATTGAAAACGTCGCTCGATTCCGAAGGGCTTGATTACATCATCAAGGGGCGCCCCAAATCCATTTATTCGATACGCCGGAAAATGAAGGCACAGAACGTCAGTTACGACGAAGTATATGATAAGTTTGCCTTGCGCATCGTTTACAGGTCGACGGTTCATGATGAGAAATTCATCGCCTGGAAAATCTACTCCATCGTGACCGACCATTTCCGTCCCAGCCCAAGCCGCCTTCGCGATTGGATTTCGTCACCAAAATCAACCGGTTATGAAGCCCTGCACACCACCGTCATGGGGCCAAAAGGCCGCTGGGTAGAAATACAGGTGCGCAGCGAACGCATGGACGAAATCGCCGAAAAAGGCTATGCCGCACATTACAAATACAAACAGGGCTCCAATGAGGAAAGTGGCCTTGACATTTGGCTGAACCTGCTAAAGGAGGCGCTTGAAAACCAGGAAACCAATGCCGTGGATTTTGTCGAGGATTTCAAGATGAATCTGTACTCTAAGGAAATCTTCGTCTTTACCCCAAAAGGAGAAATCAAATCGTTGCCCAAAGGCGCCACTTCGCTCGATTTTGCCTTCAGCATCCACTCGGCAATAGGCATTCGCACACGCGGCACACGTGTCAATGGAAAACTCGTCCCGCTGAATTATGAATTGAAAAGCGGTGACCAGATTGAGGTAATTACGTCCCAAAACCAAAAACCAACCATGCACTGGCTTGAGTATGTTACTACAGCCAGGGCGAAAAACAAGATAAAAAGCGTCCTGAATGAGGACACCAAGAAAATCGCAGAGGAAGGAAAAGAGCTGCTTACGCGAAAGCTGCGCCACCTGAAAATTAACGTCAATGAAAATACGATCAACGAACTCGTCAGTTTCTTTAAACTGAAAACCAGCCTTGATTTGTATTACCGCGCCGGAATAGGGTCGCTTGAAAACGCGCAGCTGAAAGAATATGCGTCGCTGAAAAGCAATACGCTGATGAATTTCTTCAAGAACAAGATCAAGCGTACACCGACCTACCAACCGGAACAAATCCATAAAGATGAGATTACAAGCAATTACGACATGCTCGTTTTCGGGCCGGAACACGACAAACTCGATTACAAGCTGTCAAACTGCTGCAATCCGATCCCCGGCGATGAAGTATTCGGTTTCATTACGATTAACGAAGGCATTAAAATCCATAAAAAGGATTGTCCCAACGCCATCAGCCTGCAATCCAATTATGCCTACCGCATCATACAGGCCAAATGGATTGACTCGACCCAGCAGGAATTCAAGGCCGTACTCAACATCACGGGTATGGACAGCCTTGGTTTGACGAACGAATTGACAAAAGTCATCTCCAGCAATATGCACGTCAACATCCAGAGTATCTCGCTGAGCAGTGAAGCGGGCATATTCAAAGGACAGGTCACCGTCATCGTACAAAACAACTCCATCCTTAAGCGCCTGGTAGAGAACATTCAGAAAATTGACGGGATTGATAAGGTGACGAGAGTTTATAAATAATTTCAAATTATAAATTTCGAATTATTATGGTCGTAGCATAAATTCGTAATTTACAATTCATAATTCATAATTACATGGAGCCCATCTTCAACGACCACATCCAGCTGCAGAAATCCGAAGGCAAAGGCGGATGGACCTTCGTTACCATGCCCGTCATGCCGCAACTTCCGAAAAAGAAAAACAGTACGGTACGCGTTCGCGGTACCATTGATGAATATGTACTGGAAGGCATCCACATCTGGGCAATGAAAAAAGGGACATTTCTGGCGGTAAAAGCCGAAATCCGCAAAGCCATAAAAAAAGAATCCGGCGACACGGTGAAACTCGTACTCTATCTCGACGAGCCACAATCAGCCATCCCCGACGACTTTATGCTGTGCCTTAAAGAGGAACCAAAAATACTTGCCCGATTCCAGCAATTGCCGCAAAAACAGCAAAAGGAAATACTCGACCGGATCTTCTCCGCCAAAACCGAGGACGAGAAGATTGACCGTATGGCGAAGGCGTTGGATCAGTTGACAGTGGATAATTGACAATGGATAATTTTCGCACGTACTTAATTATCAATTATCAATTGTCAATTATCAATTATCCATTATCTTTGCCTTATGACACTCATATCCGTAGATAACAGCAAAAACCAGGAAATCGTCCGTAACGTTTTTACGAAATACCTGGAAAACAAAGGCCACCGCAAAACGCCGGAGCGTTACGCAATCCTTCAGGAAATTTACGACAGCGAAGAGCATTTTGATATAGAAAACCTCTACATCAAGATGAAAAACAAGAATTACCGCGTGAGTCGTGCGACGTTGTACAACACCATCGAATTGCTTTTGGACTGTGCCCTGGTGCGCAAACACCAGTTTGGGCAAAATCAGGCGCATTACGAGAAATCCTATTTCGACAAGCAGCACGACCACATCATCATGACGGATACAGGCGAAGTAATCGAATTTTGCGACCCACGAATACAGACCATCAAGAAGACCATCGAGGAGATTTTCGATATCGAAATACACAACCATTCGCTGTATCTTTATGGCAACCGAAAAAAAACAATTGACAATGAATAATTGACAATTCACAATTATCCGGGCGCTGCCTTCGGCCCGGGCTCTCCGCGGTGCACGGCACCCTGCTTCGATCCCTAGCGCAGTCCCGTCTTAAATTAAATCATAAACACACAACAACCATCCTAATTGACAATTTCTTAATCTTATACCAGATCATTATCCATTGTCAATTATCAATTATCAATTATCAATTAAAAAAATGACCGTAGATTTATTACTAGGACTCCAATGGGGAGATGAAGGCAAAGGAAAGATTGTCGATGTACTCACTTCTAATTATGACATTATTGCCCGTTTCCAGGGTGGCCCAAATGCAGGCCACACATTAGAGTTCGATGGCATCAAGCATGTCTTAAGGACTATTCCTTCCGGAATTTTCCACAAGAATTCGATTAATGTCATCGGGAATGGCGTAGTCATCGATCCGGTGGTATTTCAAAAGGAGATTGAAGGCCTTGCCAAATTCAATATCGACATCAAGAACAAACTGATTATCTCGCGTAAGGCACACCTTATCTTACCAACGCACCGCCTGCTCGACGCCGCTTCGGAAGCGTCAAAAGGTAAAGCCAAGATTGGTTCCACATTGAAAGGGATCGGACCGACTTATATGGACAAAACCGGCCGTAACGGACTCCGTGTCGGAGATCTCGAACTGGACGATTTCAAGGAGCGTTACCGCAACCTGGCCGACAAGCACGAAGCGATGATCAAATTCTACGATGTCTCGATCCAGTACAACCTTGCCGAGCTTGAAAAGGAATTTTTCGAAGCAGTGGAAGATTTGAAAAAACTAACGTTCATCGACAGCGAGGAATACCTGTATCAGGCACAAAAGGCAGGAAAAACAATTCTTGCCGAAGGCGCACAGGGCTCCCTGCTCGACGTCGATTTCGGAACCTATCCTTTCGTAACCTCATCCAACACCACCGCCGCAGGCGCCTGTACCGGCCTTGGTATTGCACCCAATAAAATTGGTGAAGTATACGGAATTTTCAAGGCATATACCACACGCGTGGGCAGCGGACCGTTCCCTACAGAATTGTTTGACGAGACCGGTGCTGACATGGCACGTATCGGAAACGAATTCGGTTCGGTAACCGGAAGGCAACGACGCTGCGGCTGGCTGGACTTAGTGGCATTGAAATACGCCATCCGTGTAAATGGTGTAACCCAATTGATGATGATGAAGGGCGATGTGCTTTCAGGTTTTGAAACACTGAAAGTATGTACGGCTTATAACTATAACGGACAGGAAATCCACCACCTCCCATACACCATTGAGCCGGAAAATGTAACACCGGTATATACTGAATGGAAAGGCTGGAAAGCAGACCTGACAGGAATGACCACTTATGATGAGCTTCCGCCGGAATTGAAAACCTATATAGAATTCATCGAGAAGGAATGCGAAGTACCGATAAAGATTGTCTCTGTCGGGCCGGACCGCAAGCAGACGATTATGAAATAACAAAAAGCCGCTTAATGAGCGGCTTTTTTATTTCAACTTCCGAAAAACTATTTCACCGGAAGGTTCCACTTTTCAATCAATTCCTGATTCAGGTCTTCTTCTTTGGTGTTTGGATTACCTTTACCAGTGGTGATTAAATTCTTAAGGCTGCCCTGTATATAACTCGTCCACGCATCGTTACAAACGCTAAAGCATTCCCAATCCGGAGTCAGTCCCACATGCGTAAACTGTAATGCGGTTTTGCCATCCTGTTCTGAAATTTCAAACAAAATCTTGCTGCCCTTCCATTCTTTATCGTCCTGGGTAAAATTGAAGTGATTTTCCAATACGTGCCAGACCACCACTTTATTGGCAATCAGTTCAATGATTTTTAGCTTACAGATGTGTACCTCTTTGTAATTGTAAAGAAATATTTCATCTAAAGTATCAGTATTGCCTCTGATGTTCTCGCTCCACCATCCTTTTACATTGTTAATGGCATCAAAAACTTCTTTTGGTGATTGGTTCACAATGAAACTGGTGGTATAATCCTGGTTTTTCATCTGGATTCAATTTTAGTTGTTTACTATTTACTATTGATCAGCGGTAACAATTTGTTTTGCAGGTATTGTGACCAGGCCGGTGCGCAATTATCATAACATTCGATTTGAGGATTCAGCCCTTCATGCGTAAACAGGAGTTGCGTTTCACCGTCCTTTTCAGCAATGTCAAAAATGATTTTAGTGCCGGTCCATTCGTCCCTTTTCTCAATGAAACTGAAGTCGCTCTCCGTAGTAAGCCAGACAATCCTGCTGTAAGGCGTTAGCTCAATCAATTTGTGCCTGCTGTAATGCATTCCGTCACCGGCACGAAAACTGAATTCATCGCCTAACTTGTCGGTTTCGCCTTCAAAAGATTCTGCATAATACCCCGACCACCAGCTGCGGACATCGTTTACTGCATTGAATACTTCCTCTGCACTTTTTTTCGTCTTTAAGACACAAGTAAAATCTGTTGTTCCCATATAATTATTTAATAAGTATGAATTGACCTATATGATATGCCAGATGGCTCGCGCGGGTAATGATGATGTTCAGTCTATTTCGATAGGGTTCTTTCTCGAAATCCGCTTCAGTTACTGCAGTATGCCGCCGGAACCAATCGGCAGGCTGGAGCTGTCCGAAATGCCGGTTCAACAGCTCGTTTACCTGTTTCCATTGTATCCGCAGTGTTGCAGCGGATGGAATATTGGAAACCGATTTATCGCTTTCATTGATAAAGGGTTCAAACAATTCAGGAAACAATTTATCCCCGAAACCGAGCAAAGGCATCATATTATCATGTACTGCTGTAAGATGACCGAGCAGATAAATCCCGCGGTTCCTGCCCGGCGAAATTTCGTGCTGTAATTGTTCATCGGTCAGGGAATCAAGCAGATTATCGAATTGTTTCATCAATGCGTGCCATCTGTCAAAGGCCATTTTGGTCATAATCTGTTCCGGATTCATTTTATTTAATTTTAGTTATGGTTAATCTGAGAAACAAAGGTAACGCCTCAAATGCACTCCGGAACGGTGTAAAACAGACGTTGTAACGGGTTGATTTGGACACAATAAATAAATATCTTCGTCAGAAAAAAGTCATGAAGCATTTAACATTACTGGTTCCTGACGGACAGAGCAAACTTTCAAGCATTATTTGCAGCTACAAGGTGTTCCTGAAAGCCAATGCCTTTTGGAAAGAAACACACGGCAATGACCTGTTTAAAATTCAATTGGCGGGCATCTCCGAGGAAGTCGGATTTTATGACGGACTATTCACGGTAAAGCCGCACACCAATATTTCGGCAATATCAAAAACAGACCTGATTATCATGTCTGCATTGAACAACAACAATTATCCCGAATCGCTGCGACAAAACAAACCCATTACCGATTGGATCGCAAAACGATACAAAGAGGGGGCCGCTGTGGCTACGATGTGCACGGGAGCCTTCCTGCTGGCTTCTTCCGGACTGCTCGATGGGAAAAGCTGCTCGACCCATTGGGCTGCAGAACAGACTTTCAGGGAAATGTTTCCCAACGTAAACCTGCAGACCAATTTGTTAATCACCGACGAAAACGGGATTTATACCAATGGCGGTGCGTTTTCATTCCTGAACCTGATACTCTACCTCGTGGAGAAATATTACGACAGGGAGACCGCTATTTATTGCTCGAAGATATTCCAGATTGAAATGGACCGCAACAGCCAGTCGCAGTTTATCATGTTTACCGGCCAGAAGCAGCATGGCGACGAGATGGTACAGCAGGCACAGGCTTTCATTGAAAATAACCTGCACGAGAAAATTGCGGTCGACCATCTTGCGGATAAGTTTGCCGTAGGCAGGCGCAGTTTTGACCGGCGTTTCATTAAAGCCACAGGAAATACTCCAATAGAATATGCGCAACGGGTACGAATCGAAGCCGCTAAAAAGGCATTCGAGACTACGCGAAAAACGATTGGTGAAGTGATGTTTGAAGTGGGCTATTCTGACCTCAAGGCGTTTCGGGAAGTATTCCGGAAAATTACGGGTATGTCGCCTGTTGATTACCGGAACAGATACAACAAGAAAGCTGCGATGTCATAATGATCTTTTAAAATCAGGCGTAAATGATTTCATTTTAGGTAAAATCTTATTATTTTTAATATGATTACTAAAATAAACTGATTCGTATGAGCCTCGAAAAAAGAATTGACGCCTTAGAAAAAATGGCCGTTTTAGGGCAAAGCGCAAACCACAACTTTATGGAAATCCTACAGGAAACCAAGATTCTCATTGATGCATTTGATGTTGATCTTGATGATTTCGGAGAACGGATTCAGCAACTTGAAAATCGGCTTGAAAATCTCGAAGAAATGGGTCGGCAAAATGTTGCTGTGCTGAACGCACTGGTAAAAATTATTGAATCGGATATGGGCAGAAAACGGAATGACGGCGGCAATAGTATGGCGAATTAGTTCCGGTATCAAAAGATCTGACGATATATTTTCTTGTATGACTGTCCTAAGCGATGCAGAAAAACTTACTTCGTAGCGCATAAACCTTCGAGATCGGTTTTCTTTTCTACCGGATTCAATGTACCTATGGCTGCCAGCAGGAAAGCCTTCACATCCCCGAATTCCTGGCCAGTAAACTGTGAGCTTGACAATCCAACAATCATGTCGCCGACCACGACATTGATGAACAACTGTGATTTCACTTCGTTATTGTACTCTGCAGGCAGATCGAACGACCAGAACAGCGCATCTTTTCCACCGGGCACCAGGGCCTTTTCGAGATTGATATCAATTTTCTGCCCAAACGTACCGGACAGGTATTCCCCTTCGCCCAGGGCATAATGCACCAATACGCTCAGGGCACTGTCATCGCCTTCTTTTACATATTCCTTCTTAGCCACAGTGACGAGCTGTAATACATAATCGCCAACGGAAATCACATTTTTCCTTTCGGTTTCCTTCGCAAATCCCCTGAGTTTTATGCTAAAATACAACGCCTCTTTATCAGAAGTCCAATAAGCAGTGGTATCATCACATTTGTAGAGTTTCTGTGCGG
>CALRKC020000029.1:0-11331 GCA_943367895.1 Erythrobacter sanguineus
CATTTGTCTCAGGAAAAACCAACAGGAAGGGCCGCAGCGTCATATTGTAACCACAAAGTACCAGCTGATTTGTGTTTTGGTCGTATGAAGCGCCGGTAACCAAAATCCTCGTTTTCAGGGTTTGCCGGTATCTGGCTATCCATGTCCCCGGAGTTGTTGGCAGTGTAAAAAGCCGGGTTCGGTGACCTTCCTGCCATTCTTTGGTAAAGAGACAAATACTATCGCCCTTTACGACCATTGCCTCACAGTCAAAATTGGTTTTTCGCTGTTTACCGTCCGTAACCGTTTCAGGCCAGGTAAAAGTTATGGTCTCTATCGATGGGTCATGGTGCAAAAGAGACTGCTTATTGATTCGGAAAATTTGTAAAACATCCGAGTTGTGTTTATTGTTTCCGAAATTTCCGAGATAAAAATAATCCTCATCCTGGGCAATCTCTTCCCAATCCCTGTTTTTCAACGGCAGATCATAGGTTTCCACTATTTTGCCGGTCGCAGTATCCAAAGCAAAAAGCTGTCCCCTGCCACTGTCATTGTGTGTCCAGAGCTTCCCATCCCATGCTGCAAGACCTGAGCCTTCGGGAATACTGCCCTCGACTGGAAAAGACTTCAGGTTTTTTGCACGGACACGTTCCAGCGTTGGCTTGAGAACGAGTTCTGACGACTGGGCATGTGCAAAACATCCGAAAAGCAGTAACAGGAGATATTTCATTTGTCTAATATAGAAAAAAAGGTACAGGGTTCAATTTCATAAGACAGCCAGGCCTGCCAGAGACTTGCCTGTAAGCATCAAACCATCATAAAAAAAATTAAGGCCTCCGGAATATCTGGAACGTTTGCCGTATCAACTCAAATCCCTTTGATAAAATCAAGGATTTCATTCGCATCCAGAATGTGGTCAGGCGAAGCCTGTTCGACAGCACTGCGCGGCATGAAAGGCATCTCGGCCGTTTCAGGATTCTGGACAACCGTGATTCCGCCAAAGGCCTTAATGGCTTTGAATCCGGCCGTCCCGTCAGCATTAGCTCCGGATAAAAGTATCCCGATAAGCGATGGACCGTAGGCATCGGCTGAAGATTCAAAGGCAAGATCAATACTGGGCCTGCTGTAGTTGATTTTTTCGGAAATGTCCAATGACAGTGTCCCGTCTTTTTCGAAAAGCAGATGGTAATCGGATGGCGCGACGTAAATGGCGCCCGGAAGCAATGGGGTCTTATCTTCAACCGCAACTACAGGAATCATGGTTTTTATGGCAATGAGCTCCTCGAGGGTATTGTCTTCTGAATTTTTCCGGTGCAAAACAATTACAATGGCAAAATCGGGAACATTGACAATACGGGGCAGTATCTTCAGCAATACCTCAAGACTTCCTGCTGAACCACCAATTACTACAACCTTAGCATGCATCATATTATCTTCTTCCATATTTTTTCCTTTCTGAATTGTTCAAAACGGGGCTGCAGATCAGAGTACTTCAAAGTTTCTTTTGTACCCAGGACAATATATCCCAATTTGGCCAGGCTGTCATCAAAAAGATTCAGTGTCCGTTGCTGCAGATCCTTGTCAAAATAAATCATGACATTGCGGCATAAAATGAGGTCGAACTCGTTGAAGGAACTGTCTGAAACGAGGTTGTGCTGTGAAAAAACCATCTTATCCAGGAATTCCTCGCTGAATTTGGCGCGATCGTAGTTTGCGATATAATAATCTGAAAAATCCTTAGCCCCGCCGGAAGCCATATAATTTTCAGAATACTGTTTCATCATCCGCATGGGAAAAATGCCTTTTTTGGCCGAAGCCAATGCCGACGGATTCAGGTCGGTTGCATACAACAATGATTTTTTTAACAGATTGGCTTCTTTGAGTAAAATCGCCATCGAAAAAACCTCTTCCCCGGTGGAGCAGCCGGCATGCCATATCCTGATAAAAGGCTTGGTAGCCAAAACGGGAAGAATTTCGTCGCGAAGGATCCTGTAGACATGGGGATCACGGAACATTTCGGTAACATTGACCGTAATTTCTTCCACCATCCGTTTAAAATACTCCGGATCGGTGCGAACTTTCGAAAGCAGCGAATGAAAATCGGACAAACCATCCATACCCGCGAGTCGTTCAATGCGGCGCTTAAACGAGGCCCGCGAATAACCCCCGAAATCGAACCCATAGTATTCATGCGCATCGTGGATGAGCAGCTCTATTTCGCTATCGCTTAACATGGATCGGAGGTTTGGAATTTATTCAGCACCTGCAGCAATCTATCAATGTCGACTGGTTTTGATATATAATCGTCGGCTCCGGCATGAAGGCTTTTTTCGCGGTCTCCAACCATCGCCTGCGCAGTCACCGAGACAATTGGCGTCAGCAGGCGAGACGGGATCTTCCGGATCTGCGGAATGGCTTCATACCCATCCATTTCAGGCATCATCATGTCCATCAGGATAAAATCTATTCGTTCATCGGTTTGCAACAATGCTAATGCTTCGGCAGCGCTTTGGCATGAAAGGCATTCGTAACACCTGGACCGGAGTACTGCCGCCAGCGCGAAGATATTCCGCGCATCATCATCAATAATAAGGATTCTTTTTTTGTCCATCAGCATGCGCCTTTATTGTTTATCGTAAAGCCATACCCGAAGCAACGAAAGCAATTGATCGACGTCGACAGGCTTTGTAATATAATCCGATGCCCCGGCATTGATGCATTTTTCGCGGTCGCCCATCATGGCCTTTGCGGTGACGGCAATGACCGGAAGATTCCTGAATTTCGCATTCTCACGGATGCGCTGGGCTGTTTCATAGCCATCCATATTAGGCATCATCATGTCGAGCAACACCACATCAACATCAGGATTTTCGCCGAGGATGTTCAATGCTTCTTTACCATCTATGGCCGTAAGCACTTTCATCTGAAGGATTTCCAGTGCTTTTGTAAGAGAATAGATATTTCGCACGTCATCATCCACCACCAGCACAGTTTTGTTATTCAGGACGTTGTTCAGCAACTGAAATTTCTTGTTCTTATCGTTCTTGTCCGACTTCTTCTCTTCCATCAGATGCAGGAAAAGCGAAACCTCATCAATCATCCTTTGGTATGAATGCGCCGTTTTCACGACAATGGAATCAGCATAACGTTTAATCTTAAGTTCCTCCTGCATGGAAAGGCTTTTTCCGGTAAAAACAATAATTGGAAGGTTTTCCAGTCCCGGGTTTTCCTTGACGCGCTCTAAGATATCATAGGCCTGGCGGTCCGGAATGCCCATATCCAGGATGACGCAGTTCACATCCGGTTTTTTGAGTGCCGTAACACCTTCTGATACTTCGCTCTTAATTTCCGAGCTGATACTATGGGTTTCAAGGAAGTAAGCGAGTGCTTTTGCGTGCTTTGAATTGTCCTCAATGATCAGTACTTTCTGAGCATCACGGTTGACGATTTGCTCAATCCTCTTGAAAATTTCGGGCATTTGCTCATAAGCCACCGGCTTGTCAAGGAAATTGATTGCTCCTTTCAGCAGGCTTTCCTGACGCAGTTTGTGAGATGACATAATATGAACCGGAATCGGGCGCGTCTGCGGATTGGCTTTAAGCTCCTCCATGACTTCCCACCCGCTTTTTACGGGCAGCTGGATATCCAGCAGGATTCCGACCGGATGGTACTTCAAAGCCATATTCAATGCGTAGTCACCCCTAACGCTTACGATTCCTTTATACCCGCGTTTTCTCGTATAATCAAGTAATGATTTTGCAAATCCGGTGTCGTCTTCAACGATGAGGATGATCTTATCACCAGCTTCAATATTCTCCCGGTCGTCGGGTACATCTTCCGGAATATTCTGGGCAACATAAGGGTTTACTGCTGCGGCAACAGGCTCTTGTTCCGGGGCGGTTTTGTACTCCGTTACAGGCTCCGAAATCAATTGATTGATGCCTGAAATGGAAACCGGAATGCAAAGCGTAAATTCACTCCCTTCATTGACGACGCTTTTTAGGGAGATATCACCCCGCAATAATTTAGCAAGTTCCCTACTGATGGACAAGCCAAGACCCGTACCGCCATATTTGCGTTTGGTAGAGCCGTCTGCCTGCTGGAAAGCTTCAAAAACCAGCGGTTGCTGGGCTTCGGGTATTCCGATTCCGGTGTCCTTAACGCTGAAGCAGATGCGCTTGTCGTTTTTCGGATCTTTATAAATATTCAGTACTACCGATCCCTTTGAAGTAAATTTAATACCGTTTGAAATAAGGTTTTTCAGAACCTGTTCGAGACGCATCTTATCTGTTTTGATAACCAACGGTGCGTTTTTGGACACTACAATCTCAAACTCAATCCCTTTTTCTTTAGCCACTACAGCAAACAGGTTCCTGATGCTGTCAACGATTTCCTGAACCGGTATGTCGAGGATTTCCAGCTCCATCTTCCCGGCCTCTATTTTGGAAAGGTCGAGGATTTCATCAATCAACCCAAGCAGGCCGTTACCGGAACTTTGAATGACTTTCGCAAACTCGATCTGCTCGGCACTCATATTCTGTTCATTGTTTTCTGAAAGCAGGCGGCTCAGCAATAAAATGGAATTCAGCGGCGTACGCAGTTCATGCGACATATTCGCGAGAAATTCCGATTTGTATCGTGTTGATAATTCCAGCGCCTCGGACTTCTTTTGGATTTCGGTATTCTGTTCTTCCAATAATACGCTTCTTTCCGCAAGCTCTTCATTGGTTTGTTGTAATTCTTCCTGTTGTACCCTGAGTTCTTCCTCTGACGCCTGTAACTTCTCGGTCTGTGCTTCAAGTTCTGCGTTAATACTTTCCAGTTCGCTGTGCTGTACGCTGAGTTCTTCAGACTGCGACTGGGTTTCCTCAAGCAGTTCCTGAACGCGTTTGCGGCTTAACGCCCCCTTGATGGCAATCGCTATAATATATGAGGCATCAACAAGGAAATTGAGCTCAAGTGCCGTAAATTCCCTGACAGAGGCGAGTTCCATTACGCCTTCCAGGTTGGCCTCCATCAAAGGTACCGCAACAATATGCCTCGGTTTTACTTCGCCCAGGGCGTACGAGATACTGATGCTGTCTGTTTCTTTAAGTTTCAGTTCCAGCATCTTTTGGGATTTGGCGGCCTGACCGGTAAGCGTCTCGCCAAGCTTTACACGCTCCCGTTCTTTAGACGGAATGTAGCTGTATCCCGAAACCATCCGCAATGATTCGTCTTCAAGCAGGTAAATAACCCCTGCACTGCTTTGAGAATAGGATGCAATAAACTCAATGGTTTCCTTGGTGAGTTGCTCAATACTCTTCTCCCCCAGCATGACATTGCTGAGCTGCGCCATACCGGTTTGAAGCCATTCTTTTTCTGTCAGGAGTTTAAACGACCTGTTTAAGGACACTGCCATGTTATTAAGCGAGCCTGCAACACTGCCCAGGGCATCACTTTCTGTATCATTCACCCGGATTTCATAATTCCCGTCTGAGATTTCCCCGGCAATGTTGCTGATAACCCTGATCCTGTTCGCGGTCTCAATCTCGTTACGCTGAAGTTCCATCTGCAGCTGCTGCCTCCGCCTGAAATCCTTCAGTATCCGGACAAAAAACACCAGTGTAATTACAATGGCTATTAATGCCGCCACTACAATCAGAATCAGGCTGTAGCTGCCGTTCCTGCCGGCTTCTTCAATTCTTGCCTTGAGTAATCTTTGCTCTTCCGTTTCCATTGCCTTTAGCGACGAACGAAGGTTGTCGAGCAAATCCTTTCCTTTGGACAAATGTTCTTCAGTGGCAGTAAAGCCTGCAATCTTAAAATCAACTCGTTCTTTAAGATAATTGTAAAATACTTTGCTCCTGACCTTCAGATCTGCCATGTTTTTTTGCTGTACCGGATTGTCCGATGTGAGTCCTACCAGCGTCTGATAACAGTTATTTGCACGTTGCTCAGCATCAGTATATGGCGTAAGCAGACTTGTCTTGCCGGTGATTATGAAACCCCGGACACTGTTTTGGGCGTCAATCGTGATATTGTGCGCCTGATTTATATTATAAATTACTTCGTTGGTATGGTTTACCAAACCATTGCTATCACGCAGTTTCCTGATGCTCACATAGGAAGCGGTTGAACTGATCAAAAGAATCAGCAGGGAAATGCCTGAACTGACGATCAAATTTCTTTTAAAATTACCTTGCATAATCTCGTATTACTTTGGGAGGATAATGATAAATTCGGCTCCGTTGCCTTCCGTGCTTCGGGCAGTGATCAGGCCGTTGTGTTTTTCGATGATTTTTTTGGCTATTGCGAGACCTATTCCGGTGCCTTCATAAGCATCGCGGTGGTGCAGCCTTTGAAAAATGGTAAAAATCTTGTCCACATAAGTTTCGTCAAAACCGATACCATTGTCTTTCACGGAAATTTTGTAGAATTTACCGGTTTCGGTCTTATTCGCAGACAATTGCTTCTCCGTAACGCAGGCCGAACTGATGGTAATCACGGGTGGCACGTCGGCTCTGGCGAACTTTAGCGAATTTCCGATCAGGTTCTGCATGACCTGACGCAACTGGCTCGGAATTCCCTCAATTACGGGCAGCGTATTTTCTATAATTATTTCAGCCTTTTTCTGCTCGATAAGGTATTCGAGGTCCGCCATCACTTCACCCACAACTTCATTGAGGTCTGTTTTTTCGGGCACCGCCGTAGAAGACAGTCGGGAGTAGTCAAGTAAGTCTTCAATAAGTTTGGTCATCCTGGCTGATGATGCCAAGGTCCGTTCAATCGTCTCATGTGCCTTAGGCTCATCAATAAGATAACGTTCTTTAATAAGTCTGACGAAAATCTCAATCTTGCGGATGGGTTCTTTCAAATCATGCGAAACCACCCAGGCGAATTGCTGCAATTCGTGGTTCCTGAATTCAAGCTCTTCGTTTTTGGACAGCAGTTCACTGGTTCGTGCCAACACTTTCTCCTCAAGATTTTCCTGGGCTTCCTTACGGATTTCAACTTCCTTTGAAAGCAGGTCATGCAAATCCTTCAATTCCTGTTGCTGTTGGTAGAGTTTGAGGAACGTCTTAACCTTGAGTATCAGCAAATCTGCATCGACCGGTTTGGTAACGTAGTCTACCCCCCCGGTTTGGTACCCTTTTGAAATGTATTTTTTTTCTTTGTTGATTGCCGAAAGGAAAATAATCGGGATATCCTTGGCACGTTTACTGCCGGAAAGTGCTTCTGCAACCTCGAAACCATCCATTCCGGGCATTTGGACATCCAGGATGATTAACGAATAATTCTTTTTGAGAATCATCTTTAAGGCTTCTTCGCCTGAATCAGCTGAATCCGACTCAAGGTGATGAAGTTCCAGTATTTTTTTAAGTGGCAGGATGTTCTCCCGCTTGTCATCTACAATTAATATCATATATATCAGGGCATGATACCCAATCTTAAGGCGGGCAATTCGTTATGCCAGCCCAAAGACGTGTCGGTAATTACCAACCTCGTCCAAAATGTCATACATATGGGATTGCAGCTTCCGGGAATTGCCTCAGGGGAAAGGCTGATCTGATTTTTCAGACCTTATTCTGAACGTGAAATTGTTATTGGTACCCAAATGTATGAAAAAAACTATTGTTTTCGATATTGACATAGAAAAAAAGCTTTTTAATCCTTTGAGAACGCTATGATTTCTCTGTCAGGTATTTCCAATAGCGCCTGGGTACGTGCTGCAAATGCAGTTTCATGTTTTTGCGTGCAGGGATATTGGTACTCTTAAAATAATCCTGCCATAAAACCGAATAAAGATTTTCTTTCCCATCGAGGATTCCGGAAATTTCACCCTGGCGAATTTCAGGGGTGTATTCCATACGGATTTCTGAAACGGTTTTTAAATCATAGTATAAGCCGTAGTGCCGCTTCAGGTCGTAAATAATCCAATATTGGTCCGCGTAGCGGTTCTTAAAAAAACGTCCAATCAGCGGCAGCACATTAAAATCAGGCTCAATCGGGGCATAAAAAATACCGTCGCTGGTTTCCTGAAAACGGATAAATGCCTTCATACGATGCTTTTCGCGGTTCACACTGCGGTCCATTTTCGAAATCGCCATTACTGAAGGATGGCCATAATTCTGGTCGGCGCCTTTGGGATTATCAAAAATGTAACGGCAGAAATCAAAAAGGTGCTGGAAAATCTCTGGTGTTTCCGCAAGGTATGATTTGTAAAACCGCAATTGCCAGTCGGGGCTGATTTTCTTTTTTAAGCCTTCCCAAACCCTTTTTGCTTTTTGCTCATCATTAATTACCTCAGCGGTTTCTTCGAGCATTGCCGGCTGATAGTGCTCCTGTGCCGCAATCCTGGCCTGCACCGGCTTTATGTCATAATAGTCAAAAACAGCGGTTAGCAGCCCTTCGAAACTTCCGTCAAATACGAAAACAGTCATTAGAAAAGTGTGAGCTGGTTTTGCGGAACCTTTAAATACTTGCTGTTACTTTCTGAAAGAATTTTACTTTTCACCAGAAATGCATCGGGTTCATTAAGCTGAAAGACACTGTCGGCACAACGAATAAAATACTTGGCACGGTTATACGCAATACCCATTTGCCTGAGCTGATCCGAGCGGAGACGACCGAATTTCCGCGCCATTACAATCTTGTTTGCAGAGCCGACTCCAATACCCGGTACGCGCAGGATCATCCTGTAATCAGCTGTATTAATATCAATTGGAAAAGATTCCATATTGCGCAGGGCCCAACTTAATTTCGGGTCTATATCGACATCCAGGTGCGGATTGTCTTTGTTCAGTATTTCGTGCACATCAAAACCATAGAACCGCATCAGCCAGTCGGTCTGGTATAAGCGGTTTTCCCTGAGCAGCGGCGGCTGGCTTCCAATTGCCGGCATACGGCTGTCATAACTGATTGGAATGTAGCCTGAGTAATAAACCCGCTTGAGGTCATAATTTTTGTAATACTCATTCGCGCTGTACATGATTTCCATATCGGTCTCCGGCGTAGCGCCAATAACCATCTGTGTACTTTGGCCGGCAGGCACAAATTTCGGCGTGCTTTTGATTAACTTTTTTTCATCTTTCAGCGCGACTATACTGTCTTTTATAAATCCCAACGGCTTTTTAACGTCTTCATGAGATTTATCAGGAGCCAGCAGCTTCAGGCCGGACTCGGTCGGCATTTCCAGGTTGATGCTCATGCGATCGGCATAAAGGCCGGCCTCGGTCAGCAATTCCTCACTGGCGCCGGGAATAGTTTTCAGGTGGATGTAACCGTTAAAGTTATTCTCGAGACGAAGTTTTTTGGCGATGCGAACCAACCGCTCCATGGTATAATCTGCATTCTTGAAAATCCCCGAACTCAGGAACAATCCCTCAATGTAGTTGCGGCGGTAGAAACTCATGGTCAGGTCGACCACTTCTTCAACCGTAAATGCCGCGCGTTTTACATCATTGCTTTTTCTGGAAACACAAAAGGCGCAGTCAAAAATACAATGATTGGTGAGTAAAATCTTAAGAAGGGAAACACAACGTCCGTCTTCTGTATACGTATGGCAAATCCCGGAGCTGCTGGCGTCTCCCAAACCTTTATTGGTATTTTTACGGTTGCTGCCGCTGGAGGAACAGGACACATCATATTTAGCCGCATCTGCAAGTATCTGCAATTTTTCACGGATTCGTTCAGACATATTCAGGAAAAATAAGGGATTTCGAAGTCTTTTTCAATTCCTTAAAAGTAAGCATCGAACAGAACTTCCCTGCCTGAACAAAGGTTAATATTAAAAAAAAATACCGCTTTTAGTCGGCATTAATACATTTTAGTCCTGCTTTTAGAATAACTGCTGAGACCAAGGAAGTAATAAATAAAACAAAACTTCAAGGTCCCCGTGATTAGCAAATAAATTCCGAATACAAGTAAAAGATTGTCCAACAATTCATCCGGGCTCACGTCTCCAAAAGACAAAGCCAGCAGTATCGCACTCAAAATGAATCTGACAATCATATCAGATTTTCCCACATTTCTTTTCATGCTCTTGTGTTAGTTTAGGTGGTTTTGTAGAATTAATTCTACAAATGCTAAATTAACAAAATTTTAATACAAACAAAAAAAAGCGGATTTATTTCTTTATAATCAAATGGTTAAGCTATGGCAGTGCTGTCTCCCCCTGCCATTGCATGAAGCCTCCCATCAGGTTATAGGTATTGGGAAAGCCAAGCTGGCCCATGATATCGCAAGCCTGAGAACTCCTGCCTCCAGCCTTGCAATACACATAATAATTTTTTGATTTGTCTAATGCTTCAAGCTCGTAAATGAAGCCCTGACCTTTATATATGTCAATCATGACGGCATTGGGAATGATGCCTTCATTGCATTCGTCCTCGGTCCTGACATCAAGTATTACTGCATTGGTATCGGCCTGCAGTTGTGAAGCCCAGTCTTGTTGTGATAAATTCATGGAATTTTATTTTCAGTAATATAAATGTGTTTATGCCTTGATGGAACAGCCGATAGCTTTAGTCTCTTTTACCGAAATCTCTTTTTTAAGAAGCAGTGCGTCAACAGCATCTTCTACATATTTGTGCTTTACAGCTGATTCGTCCTCATAATTATCGTCAATCGCGCCAATGTATTTTACAACATAATCTTTTTTCTCTTTCTGCAATAGGTAAACATGCGGCGTTTTTGTCGCGCCATACTGCGGATAGATTTTCTGACCATCATCGAATAAATACGGGAATGTGAATCCTTTTTCTTTGGCCCTCACTTTCATGAGGTCGAAGCTGTCATCTTTCTGTTTTGCAGGATTGTTCGGGTTTATGGCGATAACAGGATAGCCTTTTGCACTGTATTTCTTATCTAACGCAATAATCCGGTCTTCGTATGCCTGAGAAAACGGGCAGTGATTACAGGTAAAAATGACTATAAAGCCCTTCGCTGACTTAAAATCCTTCATCGAGACCATTTTATCATCCACATTCTTCAGACTGAAATCGGTCGCATTGTCTCCAATCTTATATCCCCCGCCAATCGTATTCCTGGCGGTAAATGCACTGGCTGTAGTCACAACGATTGCCAGTATCAACGTAGTAAACTTGTTCATAATATCTATTTTATAAATTGTTTCACTTCCTTTTCCAAAGCCTCAAATGTAAAGCTTTGTTCGTAAAATTTTCTTTCGGTTTTGTTAAAGATTACGGTTGCCGGAATCGCCCCGGACCAGCCTGCATCCACTTTTCCAATCCATTGATTTGCATTGGGATCATCAAGGAAAAATACAGTAGACTGCAGTTTCTTCCTTTTAATAAACGGAATCAGGTTGCTTTCAATCTTCTTTTTCATATCCAGACTGACCAACAGCAC
>CALRKC020000030.1:0-11306 GCA_943367895.1 Erythrobacter sanguineus
TCACGGTATCTGTTGATGTCTTTTTTCTTCAGATAATCAAGCAAACTCCTTCTTTTACCTACAAGTAATACAAGTGAACGCTCTGTGTTGAAATCGTGACGATTTTTTTTCAGGTGCTCAGTCAGGTGAGAAATCCTGTGTGTGAAAAGTGCAATCTGCCCTTCTGCGCTTCCTGTGTTTGTTGCTGAACCTCCGTGCTTTGCGAAGATTTCTTCTTTAACTTCTTTAGTTAAGTACATGCCAATATTATTTAAATGATTCTTATGTATATACCCATCCTTTGGATACGGGTGCAAAAGTAGTGTTTATTTTTGGAAATGCAAGGGGAAATACTAAAAGTTGCAAAGCGCCCGAGCCGCAGCGCAGCAAAGTTCTTCAATCGAAGCCTGTCTCCATAGCCCCGATTGCAGCGGAAATCATTTTATTGCCGGAGTTTACGGAGGGAATAAAATATTGCAGCGGAAAGCGGGATTGGCTCCTGAAAAAAATTATTTTTCCAACAACTTTGCCACTTCCTGATTCACATATTCCAAAAACCTTTCATCTGCGTCAGTAAAAGCATCAAAGTCTTCGGAATCGATATCAATCTGCCCGACGTTTTCGCCGTTGACAAATAAAGGGATTACAATTTCTGATTTTACAGTAAGTGAACAGGCGATATAATTGTCCTGTGCCGTTACGTCAGGGACTACAAAATTCTGGTTGGAAACAGCCACCTGGCCGCAGATGCCTTTGCCAAAAGGGATAATGGTGTGGTCGGTGGGTTCGCCGGCATAAGGGCCAAGCTTGAGTTCTTCCTTATCACCGTTCCTGAAATAAAAGCCTACCCAGTCGTAATAATCGATATTGTCGCGCAGCAAATGACAAACCTGCATCAGTTTGTCTTCAAACAGCACATTCGAATGGTGTAATATATCAGCCACCTTCGGTTTTAATTCCTCAAAAGTCATCTTTTAGTTTTTTACAAAGGTATTTAATGGGCTGAACTTAATTTTTATAAATTTGTTAAAAATTTTTATGAAATCCTACCTGAAGCAGTACAGGCCGTTTTTGATTTTCCTTGGCAAGTTCCTGTTTACCTATTTATTACTGACTTTCCTCTACCAGCAATACCTGAATAGTTTTGATGCAACGAAATTCGAGCCGGATGGCGCCACGAAGCTGGTTTCAGAAAACACGGTCTGGTTTTTAAGGACGGTTGGGTATGATGCCGAGATTTATCCGCATCCGCGCGAATCGTCGTATAAACTGTTCCTGGACAGCCGGGCCATCGCGAGGATCGTAGAAGGTTGTAATGCGGTCAGTGTTATGATATTATTTGTGGCTTTTATTGTTGCCTTCAGTTCGAAATTCCTAAGGACTTTCCTTTTTATAGTGGGAGGCGTGTTGCTGCTTCACGTTTTGAATGTCGTCCGGGTTGGCATCATTTCAGTGGCGATGCAGCAATATCCGGAATACAAAACGTTGTTGCACGATGTCCTATTTCCATTGTTTATCTATGGAGTGGTGTTTGGGCTTTGGGTACTTTGGATCAATAAATTCTCTTTTTATGCTAAAAAAAATCCTCGCTCATAAACTAAGGACACTCGCTTTTATCGGATTGGTGTGCCTGCTTGCGCTGGTGCGGCTTTTTGAATCCCGGTTGTTTTATGATCCTTTTCTCGCGTTTTTCAAAAGTGAATTCACGACAAAGCCGCTTCCCGAATTCGATTCGGTGAAATTAACGGCCAGTCTGTGTTTTCGTTATTTGCTGAATTCGCTGATATCGTTAGCATTAATATATGTAGCTTTTAAGCAAAAAGCACTGGTGAAGTTTTCGGCACTTTTATATTCGATTTTTTTTGTAGTGCTGCTGGCCACATTTTTCGTGATTATCCATTTTTTCGGGACCGGTTATAATCTCGAATTGTTTTATGTAAGGCGTTTCCTGATCCAGCCTTTGTTTGTGATTTTATTCCTGGCGGCATTTTATTATCAGGAACAGGTGGCTAAGAAGTAATTTAAAGAAAAGATTCGGGAGTCAGGAATCAGGACCCGGTCTGTTGCCGAACGGAGCGAAGCCAATCAAAGCAGGAGTTCCGGTCGAATGGAGGTTGGTTAATCAACATTTTTTAGTCGTCACACCAATCTTTATTCTTTCACCGGCGTGGTCCGGAATCTCGCATTACGATGGTCAATTAACATTTTATTGTGCCGAATGAATTGGTTTTTAAATACTTTTGCAAAATGAATCTTAAAAAATGTATTAGCCTGATTTTGGCCATGGTAATGTTGGTTTCCAACATCGGCCTGGCTTTCAGCGTGCATTTTTGCGGAGGTAAAGTGGCTGCTGTTTCTTCCGTTTTCCAGTCCGGAAAGGTTTGTGAGATGGAGCGGAAGGCTGTGAAAATGACCTGTTGTGCCAAAAAACTCGCTGAGCAGCATAAGAAATGCTGTTCTGATAAAAAGGTAAACCTTAAAGCGAAATCGGATAACGGTATTGTAAAAAATGGTTCTTTTCAATTAGAGTCACCCTTGTTTTACAGCCATTCATGGAAGCCTCTTTACAACAAACCTGTTGTTTTTACAGAGCAAAAGAAAACAATACACTACTACTGCGATGCCAATTCGCCGCCACTTTTTAAGCTCTATTCCCGATACACCCTTTACGCCTGATTTTAATGTTCGGTTAATCGTTATACGATAGTTATTCACGAACATTAAAATTCTTTTTATGCAAAAAATATTCAGTTTGCTTTTGCTGCTGATTCCGGTTTTCTCAATCGCACAGGAAGGTGATACCCTGCAGGAAGTGAAAATTGAGGTCAAAGACAAAGGCTTAAAAAAATCACAGCGTACTACCGCAAATGTAGTAACGCTGACGAGTAAGGAACTGTTAAAGGCGGCTTGCTGCAATCTCGCAGAAAGCTTTGAGACCAATCCTTCAATAGACGTAAATTTCCCCGATGCACTTACGGGGACGAAGCAAATCAGGATGCTCGGGCTTACGAGTCCTTACCTGATGATTACCGAAGAGAACATCCCATCAGTACGCGGTGCTTCCCAGGCTTATGGTTTGTCTTTTACGCCCGGAACCTGGGTGGAAAGTATTCAGGTTACTAAAGGTGCCGGCTCTGTAGTGAACGGCTACGAGAGCATTTCCGGCCAGATTAATACAGAGCTCATCAAGCCAGTCGGTGATATCCCATTTTTCCTGAATGTATATGGTTCTACGGACAGCCGTTTTGAAATGAACACGCATTTCAACCGTAAATTTTCAGATAAATGGTCGTCAAGCCTTTTTGTTCACGGCAACGCCCGCGTGTCAAAAAATGATATGAATGATGACGGGTTCCTGGACAATCCTTTGGGGAAACAAATCAATATTATGAATCGCTGGCAATACAATAATGCCGAAAAAGGCTGGGTCAGTTTTATTAATGTAAGATTCATGAATGATGAGAAGCAAACCGGTGAGACAGCCTTTGACAAGGATCGTGACAGGGGAACCACAAATCTATGGGGATCGGAAATCAATACCCGAAGATTTGACCTGGCTACGAAAATAGGGTATGTGTTTCCGGATATGCCGTATCAGAGTATCGGTTTTCAGAATGCGTTTAACAGCCATGATCAGGAATCCTATTTTGGATTGAATCAATACAATATCCGTCAGGACAGTTATTATTCGAACCTGATTTTCAATTCAATCATAAACAATACCAGGAATAAGTTTGCAGCCGGAATTAATTTTACATATGACCGTTATCAGCAATATGTTTTGGTACCCAATATCAATGCTGATTTTGATCGGATTGATAATTCTGTTGGTACTTTTTTCGAGTATACTTACGACAATACCGATAACTTTAGTGTAGTAGCCGGCGCAAGGTTTGACAAACACAACCGACTCGGCGCGTTTTTTACGCCCAGGCTCCATCTGCGTTACAATCCATGGGAGAAAGCCGTATTTAGGATTTCCGGCGGAAGAGGCAAACGTGCGGCCAATATTTTTGCTGAAAACCAACAGCTTTTTGCCAGTTCCAGAGCATTTAATGTTTTGGATACTGCAGGTAGAATTTATGGAATGGATCCTGAAATTGCCTGGAATTATGGTCTGAGTTTCTCACAGCAGTTTTCGCTGTTCGGTCATAGTGCCGATGCCGGATTCGATGTGTACCGGACGGATTTCAATAACCAGGCTATTGTAGATTTGTATGGGAGTCCGCAACAGGCTTCATTTTATGGGGCAAGGTCAGCGGTAAACAGCCTCCAGGTGGAATTCAATTTTGGTGTCATCGAAAACCTTCATTTCCGCACGGCTTATAAGCTATACGACATCAACACAGACTATTTGTCAGGAAGTGCTGAGCGGCCGTTGCAGGCCAGGCACCGGTTTTTCGGGAATGCTGCATACGAAACAAAGAAAAATGCAAAAGGCAGTATGTGGAAGTTTGATTATACCTATAATTGGACCGGGAAACAACGGCTTCCTTTTACGGGAACGAATCCTACAGCGGACAGGCTTCCGGATTTTTCACCGGCATTATCACTGATGAATGCACAGGTAACGAAAGTTTTTTCGCCCGTCTTTGAAATTTATATCGGGGGAGAAAATCTTGGAAATTACAGGCAGCAAAAGGCCATTTTAGGGAATGAGGATCCGTTTGGACCGAATTTTGATACATCAATCGTGTATGCGCCGGTTTATGGCAGGATGTTTTATGCCGGGCTTCGTTTTAAAATTAAATCTTAAATACAAATAATAATGAGAAATATGATCATCATGTTGGCTTTGATACTCGGGATTGCGGGCAACGCACAGCAGAAAAAAAACAAGAATGCAAAATACAATGTCGAAGTCAATGGGAACTGCGACCAATGTAAAAAGCGAATTGAAAAGGCGGCATTCAGTGTAGCAGGAGTAAAATCGGCAGTATGGGATGCGGAAACCCACCAGCTTGCCGTAATCCTGAATGAGGAGAAAACGTCGATTGCTGAAGTGGAAAAAGCTATCGCCAAAATTGGGCACGATACCGCGACGCAGAAGGCTTCGGCGGAAGTTTATGAAAAACTGCATTCGTGCTGTAAATACGACAGAAAATAAACGGGTTAAGCGAAAGTACCGTTGTGATTTACATCGTCATAACGGTATTTTCATGATAACAGTTACCGTTAATTAAACCAAAAAAACCAGTTTAACATTGTAGTTCGACTAAATAATACGTACTTTCACGCACGCAAATTTTTACCTTAAAATAATACAAACATGACCGATTTCGACTGGAAGAATTTAATAAATCCCGAATACTACATTAATCTTGAAGTAGGCGGGGTACATGTTGGTTTGTGGGTGGTTTTGTTTATAATTTTTGCGGAGACCGGGCTTTTTGCCGGCTTTTTTCTTCCGGGTGACAGTTTGCTTTTTCTGGCGGGAATTTATGCTACAGGATATTATCACGAGGGGGTTTATGTGCCCGGTCTGGTTGATCAGATGTTTCATACGGACAACGCCTTTCTGAATGTGGTGGTCCTTTCAACATTTGTTGCTATAGCGGGTATCCTGGGTAACATCGTCGGATATTGGTTTGGTGCCAAAAGCGGGAGTTATTTATACAACAAACAGGATAGTTTCTGGTTTAAGAAAAAATACCTCTATCAATCAAGGGATTTCTTCGAGAAGCATGGGGGAAGGGCGATTATCTTTTCAAGATTCCTTCCGATTTTCAGGACATTCGCCCCAATTGTAGCCGGTATTGTGGCGATGGATAAGAAGAAATTCATGTTTTACAATATCGTAAGCTCATTCCTGTGGTCATTTACATTGATATTTGCCGGAAACTATCTTTACAAATATTTGAAAGAAAGTTATCAGATCGACCTAAAAGATCATATTGAGTTGATTATTATCGGGCTCGTCGGAATCACAATTATCCCCGTGATTTACAAATTCGGAAAAAGAACGGTGACCCATTCCGAGGAATAATAAAGAACTGAAAAGCCTGCACTACGCAGGCTTTTTTTATTGAACGGAGATTGTTTTTATTTCAGAAATCAATCTGCCTTCCGGCGTTATGCCTTCTATCAGTAATTTGACATTGCGTTTTCCGGCTGGCGGTAACTGGAAAATAAAAGCACCCTTTTCGTCTGTCAGAATGTTTGGAATCCATTGGATTACGCCAAAATTTTCGAATCCCGCATCCGATTTTGTTGAGTAATCAGCGTTAGTAAAAGGTGCTATCATTTGATAACCATCTATGGCGAAAGTTGCAATATTGGTTTTTGGTTCTTTTACGGGATACTGGCTTATTTTTTTGCGGTATATCTTTATCACACCAATATTATTATTGACTGATGCAACTATAGCGTGGGCATTGAGGTAAATTTCGTCAATGTCGTCCATACGCATTCCGTCGAGTTCGTCAAAATTCAACATTCTGAAACCATCAAGATAAATTACGGGTTGATTTTGGGCAGCATTGATCGAGGTTCGTAAGCGGCCGGAAATTATTACGCCTCCCCACCCGCGTTGGACTTCAAACCCATGATTTTGAATAAAGTTCAGCACATCCATTCCATTGTTTTCGGCTGTAATCTTGTAGCCTGTCAGCATCGCATTTCCAAAACCCGTTTGGCGTGTCAGTTTGTTTTTATTCTCAACCTGAACTTCATCAAGAAGCACTGTGTCTTGTTCCAGAAAGTCAGGGAAATTCACATCCAGGGACTCAAATAGCGGCTGGCATTCAGCATTGCCAAGGAAAGGGAAGTTAAATTTGCGTTTTGCATTCATCACCTTCAGGCTCATTGTCGCCGGTAAAGCTTTATCCAACTCCGGAACTTTCAGCAATGAGATATTAATGAGGGTAGAATCAGCGGCAACAAGGTATTTGAAATAAAACTCATTCTTATCGTTGATCTCGGTAATTTCATTGAGCCGTGCATGAAAAGAATATAATTTTATTTTATACCGTTCAAGATTATTTTGTTTCTGATTTAAAGTGCCCTTTACCGTTAGTCCGTAGTCAAATTCATGATTTTGGGCGGGGACTTTAGATTGTATCTTTAACCAGTCGTATTTTAGTTTTTTTTGATTCAATAGCAATAAATCCATTTCATAGATTCTGGATTTGGAAGGTGAATCAAGGTAGTAATGTGCATTGGTTATCTTTTCGGCCAGATATGGGTTGATCAATAATGAGGCATATAAATCAGAATGGCCCTTATCAGCGATGGAATTTTCGGGTAAAACACCTATGCTTAGGTTGGTGTTTGCATAAGCGGTCTTTCCGATGAAACGATTGGGTTTGTCGGAAGGGGTGACGTTTGCAGTTAATTTCTCTGAAGGATACTTAAAAAGCAGTCGTTGTGCCAGGGCATTCTTATTGGGATCAAACACAGTGACTGTATTGACTCCATCGAATAAGTCATCGTTCAAGAACGCAAGCTGCTGCTCCAGGAACCCGTTTAAAAAATCCACTTCAAATGCTATCGATTTGTTGTCCTGGTTTACGATAACATAAAGCTTTTTGCCGGGTATTGAATTGATATAGCCTGCATTGGCATTGATGGTTATCAGTGTTTTGTTTGCTATCGAATAGTTATTTACATCAAAGGCTATTCCGTCGTACTGTGCAGCTGGAAGTGCAGCACTGACGGTTTGCCCATTTATTGTGAAAATCGCCTTGTACTGCTGTGACGCGGGGATTATGTCAAATTTTCCATAGCCGAATTTATTCAGGAATACTTTTGTAATACTGTTTCCTTTTTCATCAATAATATCGCCTTCGGTAACGGGTATCGGTTTGTGCGCACAATCGGAGAGCCTTATCCCGACCACATTTTTTACACCGAGGATTAAATTGCCACCTCCCTCAGGATTGAAATCGATGTTTATTTTCGAGTAATCGGGTTTGTCCGAAGGATAAAGCGGTTTTTCTGTATTGACAATTGTAATTTTATACACGCTGGATTCATCCTCGCTAAAATT
This sequence comes from Erythrobacter sanguineus, assembly GCA_943367895.1. Lineage (GTDB taxonomy): Bacteria > Bacteroidota > Bacteroidia > Flavobacteriales > Flavobacteriaceae > Flavobacterium. The sequence goes on from CALRKC020000030.1 coordinate 7,967, forward strand.
GTTCATCCAGTTGGTGTAAAACTGCAGGTAATAATCGCCTGACAGATACTTTTTGCCAAGCTTGAGATTCCCTGAAAAAGAGCCGCCGCTTGAAAAAACCAGCTGTTCTGCCATTTTGTTTCCCTGCTGGTCCATGAGTACTGCAAAAACATTCGTCGTCAAAGAAAAGGGCGTTTTCGTTTTCCGGTTTAAGACATAACCCTTAAACCAGATTTGCTCGTCAGAAAGGAATACATCCTTGTCGAGATGCACGTGTATGATTTCTCTTTCAAGTCCAAAGTACTTATCGAAGTGTGAGGTGATTTTTTCTTTTATGGAGTCATTCTGGGCGTTGCCGGCGAACGGAATAAAAGAAAGTAAAATAACAATTGTTTGGCGGATAAGTGTTTTCATGTGGTTTCCCTAGTTATTTATGGTGATAAATTTAAAGGATTAACTGAAATATTTCACAAAAACTTAAAAAAAATAAAAGAGCACCCAAATTGAGTGCTCTTATATATCCAAATTGGGAATTGTATTACATCATCCCCGGCATTCCGCCGCCCATTGGCATTCCGCCGCCGGCATTTTCTTCCTTGATATCAACCAATGCACACTCTGTAGTCAGGATCATGCCTGCAACAGAGGCAGCATTTTCAAGCGCTACACGCGTCACTTTCTTAGGGTCGATGATACCGGCCTTGAGCATATCAACGTACTCATCCGTTTTGGCATTGTATCCAAAATCATCTTTACCGTCGGCTACTTTTGCAACCACGACAGAGCCTTCAAGACCTGCATTTTCAACAATAGTCCTCAGTGGTGCTTCCACGGCACGGGAAACGATCTGGATTCCGGTGGCTTCGTCAGCGTTATCTGCCTTGACATCCTTAAGTGAATTCTTGGCTCTGAGTAAAGCAACGCCTCCTCCTGCAACAATACCTTCTTCAACAGCCGCGCGGGTAGCATGCAGTGCATCATCTACGCGGTCTTTTTTCTCTTTCATTTCTACTTCAGAAGCTGCACCAACATACAGTACTGCTACACCACCGGCCAGTTTTGCCAGACGCTCCTGTAACTTTTCACGATCGTAATCAGAAGTCGTGGTTTCCATCTGAACCTTGATTTGGTTCACACGGTTTTTAATCAGTTCCGCATCACCGGCTCCGCTCACGATAGTGGTATTGTCTTTGTCAATGCTCACTCTCTTCGCTGTTCCCAGCATGTCCAGCGTAGCGCCTTCAAGGGTGTATCCTTTTTCTTCTGAAATAACTGTTCCTCCTGTAAGGATAGCAATGTCGTCCAGCATGGCTTTTCTCCTGTCACCAAATCCCGGTGCTTTTACAGCAGCGATCTTAAGTGCCCCACGCAGCTTGTTCACTACCAAAGTGGACAGTGCCTCACCGTCAACATCTTCAGCAATAATCAGTAAAGGTTTCCCTGATTGGGCTACCGGCTCTAAGACCGGAAGCAATTCTTTCAGCGAAGACACTTTTTTGTCATACAATAAGATGTAAGGATTTTCCAGTTCCGCTTCCATTTTCTCTGGATTCGTTACGAAATACGGCGACAGATATCCCCTGTCAAACTGCATGCCTTCCACAACATCAACATAAGTGTCAGTTCCTTTGGCTTCTTCTACAGTAATGACGCCTTCTTTGCCCACTTTGGCGAAAGCCGTAGCAATCAACTCTCCGATAACTTCGTCGTTATTGGCTGAAATAGAAGCGATCTGCTTGATTTTCTCAGAATCGCTGCCCACAACCTTAGCTTGTTTTGCAAGATCGGCAACGATGGATTCAACCGCTTTGTCAATACCTCTCTTAAGATCCATTGGATTGGCTCCGGCTGCCACATTCTTCAGGCCTTCTTTTACGATAGCCTGCGCCAGCACTGTTGCCGTTGTGGTTCCGTCTCCGGCAAGGTCGTTGGTTTTTGATGCCACTTCCTTCACCATCTGTGCGCCCATGTTTTCCAACGGGTCTTTCAATTCGATTTCTTTGGCAACAGTTACACCGTCTTTGGTTACGTTCGGGGCGCCAAAAGATTTCCCGATAATCACGTTACGCCCTTTAGGGCCTAATGTTACTTTTACTGCATTAGCCAATGCATCTACACCGCGCTTTAAACCGTCGCGTGCTTCGATATCAAACTTTATATCTTTTGCCATTTTATTGTTGTTATTTTAATTAGATAATTGCCAGAATGTCGTCTTCACGCATGATTAGGTAATCTTTTCCCTCAAATTTCAGTTCGGTACCGGCATACTTGCCGTACAATACCGTGTCCCCAACCTTTACGGTCATGGCATGTTCCAAAGTGCCGTTACCTACCGCTACAACTGTTCCTTTCTGTGGTTTTTCTTTTGCAGTGTCCGGTATGAAAATTCCTGATGCCGTCTGCGTTTCTGCGGCGACAGGCTCGATCAATACGCGATCAGATAGTGGTTTAATGTTTAAAGCCATAATATTTATAATTTTTATTTGATAATTTGTTGTTCCGCCTTTTCATAAATCATGCCACGAATGCAATGCTGACAAAATTTCAGCTAAAAAAAAATGCCAGCGAAAAGGCCGGCATTTTAATTCGTCTCGAAAAATATTATTTTTTCTCTGTAGCAGGTTGTTCAACCGGAACAGGGACAGCTTTGTCAGTTGTTGTTGCAGCATCAGCAGGTTTTGCAGGCGCTGCGGCAGGAGTTGCAGGCTTGGCCGCTTCCGTAGGAGCAGCAACAGGTACTGCAGGGGCGCCATCGCTAAATTTCATGCCTGAAAAAAGGATCAGCACAACAAGAATGCCTGCCAGTGTCCATGTACTTTTGTCAAGGAAATCCGTTGTTTTCTGCACACCGCCTAACTGCTGTGAACCACCTAATGAAGAAGAAAGACCGCCGCCTTTAGGGTTTTGTACCATGATCACAATGATCAGAAGGAAGCAAACTATTGCGATTAACGCTAAAAAAACTACAAGCATATTTTCTGTATTTAATTGTTATTCTGTTGTAAAATCCTGATGTCCGAAATTCGGTCTGCAAATAAACTACTTTTTTCCGGATATTTCAAAATTAATATTTCATAAGCCTGAATGGCCTTGTTGTATTTCTTTTGTTCAAGATAGACTTTGGCAAGCGTCTCTGTCATCAGGGCGCCTGTGTCTTCCGTTCCGCGGGCTGCCGCAAGGGATACCGGCGCGCTGTCCCGAACCGGTGCGATCTTCGGATTGGCTTCTATAAAACGGTCAATTAATTCGAGTTTTTTCTTTTTTTCATCATCAACAACGGTCTTTGATGGTGCTGCTTCCCTTTCAATCGGCTTGAAGGAGGCCAGTTGCAGCCATTCGCTGAACGAATGTTTCTCTCCTG
>CALRKC020000031.1:0-11298 GCA_943367895.1 Erythrobacter sanguineus
ATTTTTTTATAGATTGCTGTCCGCATATCGAGCAGGATACCGTTGCGTATGAAAGTACTGAAATACATTGCCCAATAATTGCAAAGGTTCTTAAGCAGGAATACGGCGATGATAAAACCGATGATATACATCAAAACCGTAAAGTTTCCATATTTGTTTATGGAATCTGTAAGATAATAATTCAGATAGTTTTCAGCATAAGATTTTAAATGCGTCAGGCCTTCGTATACTGGTTTTTTATAAATTTCCTTTTTATCATTGAAGATGACCTTAAGCACTGGAATCAATGCAACGAACGACAGTGTACTGAACAGCGCATACAGGACATTAAAAAAGATGTTCAGGTAGGCATGCCTTTTGTAAGGCTTCGCAAAAGGAAATAATTTCTTAAAATTGCTCATCAGTTGATATTAAGGTCTGCAACGATATTACTGATTTTGGCATCAAGCTGTTTTTCAGCTTCATGGTAATCATCAACGCTTGAAATATGAGCATTGACACTAATGTAAAATTTAATCTTCGGCTCAGTCCCCGATGGCCTTGCCGCAATTTTCGCCCCATCTTCAGTATAATAAATCAATACATCCGATTTTGGGATGTCCATTGCCTCTTCTTCACCGGTCAAAAGGTTTTTCATGATGGACGTTTTATAATCCTCCACGACAACCACTCTTTCACCGTTAACTTCCAGTACCGGATTGTTCCGCATCTCCACCATCATGCGATTAATTTCCGCCAGGCCTTCAATGCCCTTTTTTGTCAGTGAAACCAAATATTCCTTGTAAAAACCGAAATCCACATACAGCTGCAATAGTTCCTTATAAACCGAACTGCCTTTGGCTTTAGCGATCGCTGCGATTTCACAAATCAGTAAAGTGGCCGCTACAGCATCCTTATCGCGTACCGCATCGCCTACCATAAAGCCAAAGCTTTCCTCGCCGCCACCAATAAACTGCAGCTCCGGGAAATCCTTGATCATTTTGGCAATCCATTTGAAACCGGTAAGGCCCACTTTGCATTCCACGCCATAGGCCGTCCCGAGTTCCATCATCATCGGCGTCGAAACAATCGTTGAGCCAATAAACTGCTTTCCGTTTATTTTTCCTGCTTTACGCCATTGTTCCAGCAGAAAGTGCGTCATCAGCACCATGGTCTGGTTACCGTTCAGCAACATCATTTTTCCGTCATTGTTCCGCACGGCGACACCCAGGCGGTCGCAATCCGGATCGGTTCCCACAACAATATCGGCGTTTAGCTTATCCGCCAGTGCCAATGCCATCGTCAATGCTTCCGGCTCTTCGGGATTCGGGGATTTCACCGTTGGAAAATCGCCATTCGGTACCGCCTGTTCTGGAACGATATGTACATTTTTATAACCCGCGCTTCCCAAAACGCCGGGAACTGCCGTGATTGAAGTCCCGTGTAAGGAGGTAAAAACGATCTGCAATCCGTCCCTGGCTTCCTGTGGCGTATTAAAACCAGCATTTTCAATGGACGATTTTTTAAAGGCCTCATCCACTTCGTGGTCTATATATTCAATTAACTCATTATTGGCCTCAAACTTAATGGCACTGTATTCTGTTGCTTCTATCACATTGATAATCTCACCGTCTTGTGGCGGAACCAGCTGCCCGCCATCTTCCCAATACACTTTGTATCCGTTGTATTCCGGTGGATTGTGTGATGCCGTCAGTACAATTCCGGCCTGGCATTGCAGGTATTTTAAGGCAAACGACAATTCCGGTGTCGGCCTTAAATCTGAAAAAAGATAGACTTTGATGCCGTTCGCCGAAAACACATCGGCAACGGTTTTAGCCAGGGTATTGCTGTTGTGGCGGCAATCATAAGCGATCACAACTTTTAATTCTTTATCAGGAAAAACGCTCTGCATATAATCAGCAAGTCCCTGTGTATTTTTTCCAAGCGTATATTTGTTAATACGGTTCGTTCCGACGCCCATGACTCCGCGCATTCCGCCGGTACCGAACTCAAGATTCTTGTAAAAACTTTCCTCGAGTTCCTTCGGGGATTCTGCCATCATCTTCCTGATGGCTTCTTGTGTGGCCTGATCAAAAACCGGTGTCAGCCATTCGTTGGCCTTATCTAAAATTTGTTGGTCCATTGTGTTTTATTTTTTTAGAGCTGATCCCGCTTTCGCCTTTATCTTGCTTCCGCAGGGCTTCAGCAAGGATATCGGCTCTATCGGGGCTAGGGCTCCGTGTTCTATTGTAAATTCAGTGTTTCAGATATTTTGTATCGTCCTTCATTGCTTTTTGTACGCAGGATAATTTCTCCCAAAAATCCTGCCAGAAACAACTGAGTACCGATAATCATTGTCGCCAGTGCGATATAAAACCAGGGGTTTTCCGTCACCAGGACCGTCGGTTTATGACTGTATAGCCGGATTAATTTGTTAATCCCTATGAATCCCGCAGCAAAAAAACCAATGATGAACATCACCGATCCCAATGCCCCGAACAGGTGCATCGGTCTCTTTCCAAACCTGGATAGGAACCAAATTGTAATCAGGTCCAGGAACCCGTTGACAAAACGGTCCATCCCGAATTTGGTCTCGCCGTATTTCCGGGCCTGGTGTTTCACGACCTTCTCGCCAATTTTCCCAAATCCGGCATTTTTTGCCAAAACCGGAATATAGCGGTGCATTTCGCCCGAAACCTCAATATTTTTTACCACCACATTTTTATAGGCCTTCAATCCGCAGTTGAAATCATTGAGCTGCACGCCGGAAGTCTTCCTTGCCGCCCAGTTGAATAATTTTGACGGCAGGTTTTTAGCGACCACCGAGTCGTATCTTTTTTTCTTCCATCCGGAAACCAGGTCGAATTTCCGGTTTACAATCATGTCATACAATTCCGGGATTTCTTCAGGATTATCCTGTAAATCCGCATCCATTGTAATCACTACGTCACCCGCTGCTTTGGCAAAACCCGCATGTAACGCCTGTGATTTCCCAAAATTGGTCAGGAAACGGATACCTTTCACTTCAGGATTTTCCTGCGAAAGCTTTTCAATGATTTCCCAGGAACTGTCCGTGCTGCCGTCATCGATAAAAACGACTTCATAGGAAAAATTGTGGGATTTCATCACCGAAACAATCCAGTGATGGAGTTCCTTAAGCGATTCTTCCTCATTCAGGAGTGGTATTACAACGGAAATATTCATTAAATTAAGGATCTTTTATTTCTGATTACTAATGCGACGAGAAACCCAATCAGGCAATCGCGCAGCAAATACAATACGGCTGGTCCGATGATTGATTTTGGCGTGAATGGATCGTAATCGGTTATCGACTTTATATTTTTCTGCTGGTCCTTTTCCGAGACAACGGTCTGCTTCATCAGGGCGACCTCAAATTCATACATCTGTTTTTTTAAGGTGGCTTTCGTTTCCGCCGTCAAGACAAATGAGGTGATGATAATTGAAAATATACAAAGCATTGCCCTTGCGATTACTATTGTAAAGAAATACGCTTTAAAAGCATCACGAAAAGTAATATAACCTCCTGATTTCTTACGCGCAATCAACGCTGAAGTCATACCAAAAAGGACCAACACAAAAACGGTGCCCAGTCCGATCCAGACATTATTAAACTGGGTTAAATCGACAAAATAGATGTAGGCTGATATGGCGATTAATACGATACCTGAAACAATCCCAAGCTGTAAGCCTGTTCTTTTAATAATGTCCGCCATTGTGCTTATCTGGTTTTAATCTGCAAATATAATAATTCCGCCGCTCCCACCCGAAAAAATCAATATCGCATATTATGTAAAAAAATAATGGCAACAGTTTGTTTATTGAAAAATAATTGTAAATTTGCAGGCTTAAAATAACAAAGTAAACAAAAAGCTGTTCGGCGTTTATACCTTTCTAAAACAGGAAGCCGCAAAACAAAAAGCAGCCATTTAAAGAAAAATAATTTACCATGAAAAAAGGAATCCACCCGGAAAATTACAGATTAGTTGCTTTTAAAGACATGTCGAACGACGAGGTTTTTATCACTAAATCTACAGCTGACACAAGAGAAACTATCGTTCACGAAGGCGTTGAATACCCAGTAGTGAAAATGGAGATTTCAAGAACTTCCCACCCTTTTTACACCGGTAAATCAAAACTTATCGATACTGCAGGACGTATCGACAAGTTCAAAACCAAATACGCTAAACACATTAAGTAATCTTTACGTGTTTCAAAATAAAGTAAAGCCTTCCGTTTGGGAGGCTTTTTTATTTTCACCTCCCAAAAAACTTTGCTACTTTGGTACTCTGTAACTTTGCTACTTATAAATATGAACTATATCCTTTTTGACGGCACTGTCCGTAACGCTTTACTTCCATTTACATTTACCCGCCCGGTCGCTGATATCCGCATCGGAATCCTGACCATCCGCGAGAAATGGGAAAAATATTTGGGTTCAACAACGACTACTTTAACCGAAGAGTATCTCTCCGAAAAATTTCCGATGGTGGAAATGGAAGAAAACGTAATGATCAACGCGTCTTTTCTTCCAAACGATGTGCTGGCTGAAATGGTCAAAAGCCTCGAACCCAAACAAGCCATCTTCAAAGGTGAGGAAGTAGTTGCTTTCTTTACGCAGGATACCCAGGAGGAAGTCGATTTTGATACGTATGAGATTATTGAGTTCAGTGAGGATTGCCTTACCATTGCCCACCCCTGGGATATTTTTGCCAAAAATGACGCGGCATTACGCGAAGATTTTGACCTGATTACCGAAGACAGACATTCACAGCCGATTCCGCAAAGTGTTAATGTCATCGCTGCCGAAAATATTTTCATTGAAGAAGGGGCGAAACTCGAATTTGTAACACTTAATGCATCAACAGGGCCAATATACATTGGAAAAAACGCTGAGATTATGGAAGGTTCCATCATTCGCGGACCGTTTGCCCTCTGTGAAGGCGCGCAGGTAAAACTGGGCGCGAAAGTGTATGGCGCGACGACCGTCGGACCCTTTTCAAGGATCGGTGGCGAGGTCAGTAATTCTGTTTTATTTGCTTATTCTAATAAAGGGCATGATGGATTCTTAGGAAATTCCGTTTTGGGTGAGTGGTGCAATCTTGGTGCCGACACGAACAATTCCAATCTTAAGAACAATTACGAAGAAGTAAAGCTTTGGAGTTATGAAACGGGAGGTTTTGCCAAAACCGGATTGCAATTCTGCGGATTAATGATGGGTGACCACAGCAAGTGCGGGATCAATACCATGTTTAATACCGGAACCGTTGTGGGCGTGAGTGCCAACATTTTCGGCAGCGGATTCCCGCGCAATTTCGTTCCGAGTTTCTCCTGGGGCGGTGCCTCCGGATTTACGACCTATATTACGAAAAAGGCGTTTGAGACTGCAAAAATCGTAATGTCACGCCGCAATGTAGAATTTGACGAAAAGGAAGCCAGAATTTTGGAGCATGTTTTTGAGGAAACCAAAAAATGGAGGAAAGAATAAATAGACGATTGCCATTGAAACCTAACCATTCGATCAGTTTGTGCACACCTTTCCCAGCAAGCCACTATGGAAATCATTGATTCGATCGTACTGGTCGGCCTGAACTTGTTTATCGCAAAATTCCTTTTAAAAAGAAACCCGAGGCTTTTGGTGTATGCGCTATGTTGCGCTGCCGGCTTTGTGCTGATCAATCTTTTTTCAAATTTGCTGGCGTTCCGGTTGACCCTCGTGGTGTTATTTTATTCGGTTTCGATCCTGGTCATTGATTTGCTGAGCAGCCGTGCGACAGTGGTTAAAGACAGTTCCCATATTTCCGAACCGGCACGCCTGAAATTCATGAAAATAAAATCTTTCATCATTGCCGTCTTATTCCCTATAATGATTACCGTATTTCAAATCATTGTGCTGTACGACAAAGAGATACAAAACGGATTGCTGGAATAAGTGAATCAACGGAATGATTATGCCGATTGCCGGCCTTATTGTCTCTTTTACAAAGGTTTACTTTTCTTGACCCGTTTCAAGTTCACTAAATTCAACGGGTTGATGCCCAATCCCTGCACATTTTTCAAGGTAAACCGCGCTACCTTATCATAAAATAACGGAATTACAGGTGCTTCGTCAATCACGAGTTTGTCCATTTTTTCATAAAGCGCATAACGTTTTTCGTTGTCGGTTTCCTTTGATGCCAGTTCGTACAGGCGGTCAAATTCAGCATTTTTGAAATGGGTATAATTTGGGCCATCTGGGGCGAAGTTCTTGCTGTAAAACAGCGACAGGTAATTTTCGGCGTCAGGATAATCGGCAATCCAGCTGGCACGGAAAAACGAAACTTTTCCCGTGGAGATTGCGGTGCGTAAGGTTGCGGGCGGACTAACATCAACCGCGACATCCAAGCCGGTTTTCTGCCATTCGCGTTGCAGGAATTCGCCGATGTCGATATAGGAAGCGTTGGTGCTTAAAGTTATTTTCGGATTTTTATCTCCGGTTGTTTTTTTGTAGTCCGCAACGAGTTGGCGTGCTTTTTCCGGATCATAGTCGTAACCTTTAATGTTGTTAAAGCCCGGAAGTCCCGCTGGGATCATGCCGTTTACTGCAGGAATTCCCATATTGTTTCGCAGGTACAAAAGCATTTTATGACGGTCAAAACCGTAATTCAGCGCCTGACGGATGCGCTTGTCCAAAACGGCTTTATCGCTGCCATCCATTCGGAACCCAAGATATTCGGTGTTGAGGTATGGGCTTGTAACAAGGTTGACCTTGTCTTTGTATTTTGGCTGCAGCTGTCCTTTCTGGGTCAGGATTTCATTGGTGTAAGAAGGATCTAGACCTGAAGTAAAGTCGATATTGCCCTGGACGAATTGCAGGAAACCGCTTTGACGATCAGGCAGGAATGTGATGGCGACTGCTTCGAGATAGGGGAGGCGGACGCCGTTTTGGTCTTTCTCGAAATAGATGGGGTTTTTACGCAAAACCAATTTCACATTCTCTTCCCAGATTTTAAACCGGAAAGGGCCGGTGCCGACGGGATGGGAACGGAAGTCGGCTCCGTAAAATGCAACGGCTTCTTCAGGCACTACGGAGGCATACTTCATCGCGAGTAATCCGAGGAAAGCAGGAAAGGCTTTTGTCAATCTGATTTCAAAGACGGAATCGTTTACGGTTTTGAGGTTTTCGACGTTTTGCATGATCCAGCTTCCGGGCGAGGCCACTTTTTCGTTGGTCAGTCTTTTGAGGCTGTACTCAAAATCGGAGGCCTTGACCGTGCGGGTGCTGTCTTTGCCAAACGAGGCATCCTTATGAAAATACACGTCGTTGCGCAGCGTGAAAGTGTAGGTTTTCCCATCGTTCGAGATTTCCCAGGATTTTGCGATATCAGGCTGGATGCGCAGGCTGTCGTCAAGTTGTACGAGTCCGTTGTACAATTGGTTACAGGGCCAGATCATGGCCTGGTTTTTTGAAAATGCCGGATCCAGTGAACTGATGGTCGCTATTTCGTTATAACGGAAAACGAGGTTATCTTTTTCCGGGCGTTCGGTTTTACTGCAGGCGAAAAACGTTAAGGAGATACAAAATATTGATATGTAGCGGATTATAAATTTCATTAAACCGATTTTTGTGTGTAAATTTGCCCGCTTTTCAGCGCGTGGTAAATATAGTAAAATCGGACTGTAAAATGTCAATTTTTGCAGGGACCGCGTGAGGGATGGAAGCGGAAATCCTTTTTTTGTTTGTGACCCCGAGTACAGTCAGGGGGCTTTTTCCAAACAAAAAAAGATTGCAGCGGACAGCCCGACCTTGTTGCTGCAGGGATTTGAATTTGGACTGGCGGATTTCCGCAACGAGGGCACGCCCAATAAAAAATATGGAAAAGAAAAAAGTCGCTTTTTATACTTTAGGATGTAAACTGAATTTTTCGGAAACGTCTACTATTGCCCGAAGTTTTCAGGATGAAGGGTTTGAGCGTGTTGATTTTGAAGAGGTTGCCGATATTTATGTGATCAATACCTGTTCGGTCACCGAAAACGCCGACAAGCAGTTTAAGCAGTATGTAAAGAAAGCCATGAAGCTGAATGACAAAGCTTTTGTGGCGGCAGTGGGTTGTTATGCGCAGTTGAAGCCCGAAGAATTGGCGGCTGTGGATGGCGTTGACCTGGTGTTGGGTGCGACGGAGAAATTCAAGATTACCGATTACATCAACGATTTGTCGAAGAATGATATGGGCGAGGTGCACTCGTGTGAGATTGCCGAAGCCGATTTTTATGTGGGCAGTTATTCGATTGGTGACCGTACGCGGGCTTTCCTCAAAGTGCAGGACGGCTGCGATTATAAATGTACTTATTGTACGATTCCGCTGGCGCGTGGGATTTCGCGCAGCGATGCTTTGGAAAATGTTTTGAAGAATGCAAAGGAGATTTCGGAACAAGACATCAAGGAAATCGTGCTGACCGGAGTGAATATCGGTGACTATGGTAAAGGCGAATTTGGAAATAAGAAACACGAGCATACTTTCCTGGAATTGGTTCAGGCTTTGGACGAAGTGGAAGGAATTGAAAGGCTCCGTATTTCCTCGATTGAACCGAATTTGCTGAAAAACGAGACCATAGAATTTGTGTCCAAAAGCCGCACTTTTGTGCCGCATTTCCATATTCCGCTGCAATCCGGGAGTAATGATATCCTGAAGAAAATGAAGCGCCGTTATCTGCGGGAGGTGTATACGGAGCGGGTGAATAAAATCCGGGAAGTGATGCCCTATGCCTGTATTGGTGTGGACGTGATTGTGGGTTTTCCGGGTGAAACAGATGATCATTTTCTGGAAACCTATCATTTTCTGAACGACCTTGATATTTCCTATTTGCATGTTTTCACTTATTCTGAGCGGGACAACACGGAAGCGGCTTTAATGGATGGCGTCGTCCCGGCGAATGTACGGGCGAAACGCAGTAAAATGCTTCGTGGCTTGTCTGTCAAAAAACGCCGTGCTTTTTATGAAAGTCAGTTGGGCACTTCCAGAACGGTTTTATTTGAAAGTGAAAACAAGGAAGGTTATATTCATGGGTTTACGGAAAACTACGTAAAAGTAAAAACACCGTGGAATCCCGAATTGGTGAATACTTTACATCAGGTTACCCTGACGAAGATTGATGAGGATGGGAGTGTGCGGATGGCGTTTAATGAGGTTTTGGTTTAAGTTTAGCGTTTAAAGTTGGGTTTGGTTAACGTTAAACTAATATTTATAATGAAATCTAACCTTCGTAATCCGGAAGACATTCAGCCCATACTGCTCAATAAATTCAAATGAATTCCGTCCGGGCTGTTTAAAGTCGATAATAATATTGGCTGAAATCTCATAGTACATTTTCGCACCTTCCATCATGAGCCTGGCGCCGTTATTGCGGTACGCCGAACGCATTAAAGTAAACTCGGAAAGATTCCAGGTGGTGTGTGCTGCTTCAAGGCTGCCGTTATCCGTATATAGCCCTTCCGTGATTTCGGTCTTACAGCCGTAATATTTGCTGATGTTTTCGAAAAATTCAATAATCTTATTCCGATTTTCTTCTGAGATCATGCCCTTCATTTTGGTTCGCGTAAAGTATAAAAAAAGCCGTTACTATGGCAACGGCTTTTTTCGGATTAAATTTTAATTCCGGGCGGAAGTAACTCCTTATAAATCGGATTTTTACGAAAAAATGCGGCGATTTTAGGCAAAATGGGCACGACCCTGAATTTGCGCTCGGCCGCATTTTCCAGAATGGCCTTGAGGAAATCATTGATGAATTCCTCGTTCTCGTAATTTTCCGGCGCGATAATCTTCGTCAGGAATATTTTCTTTTCCTGAAACGAATATTCCACTGAAATGAGCTTCCCGTCATCGGAAGCCTCAAACTGCCTTAAAAAAGTATTGTCCCTGATTTCCATGATATTGTTTTTTAGTTCATTGGCACTTCGACCAATAATATTTTTGACTGCTGATTGGTTTTTACTTTAAAGCTTGCGATTTCGGTAATTCCGGCGGCATCGCGTTTGCCGATTGTTTTTCCTTCGATTTCAATTTCTCCTGCAATGAGAAAAAGATAGACGCCATGATTTCCGGAATGCAATTCATATTCAAATTCCTGCCCGGCTTCAAAAATACCCAGGCTGAAACAGGTTTGCTGGTACACCCAAAGTGAGTCGTTTTCGATTTTATCGTGCGGACTTACGACAGTAACCAGTTTGTTGACGTTTTTATCAAGGTCAAAAGACTTTTGGTCGTAGCGCGGTTCGACATTTTCCTTTTCTGAGAAAACCCAAAGCTGCAGTGTTTTGGCGATTTCAGTATGGCTGGCATTCATTTCGGAATGTAAGATACCACTTCCGGCACTCATTACCTGTACTTCACCGAATTTTATTACGCCTTCGTTTCCAATACTGTCTTTGTGTTTGAGTCCTCCTTCCAACGGAATCGTAATGATCTCCATGTTGTCGTGCGGATGCGTGCCAAAACCGGCGCCCGGTGCAATCGTATCGTCATTCAGTACACGAAGCGCACCAAACTGTACGCTTTCGGGATTGTAATAACTTCCGAAGGAGAAAGAAAAATTGGCCTTGAGCCAGCCAAAATCGGCTTTGCCACGCTGGTCTGCCGGGAATATCCTGATTGCCATAAATTATTGCTAAAATAAAGTTGAAAGAAAGTAGTTTAAGATTAAAAACATTTAATTTTATACAAATTTCGTGAGAAATCACTGAATTTGCTGTTAGCAGAGCGTTAAAACAATACAATGAATAAAATACCGGTTTATTTTATGCCCGGATTGGCTGCCAGTCCAACCATTTTCGAAAGGATTTTGCTTCCGGAAGATGAGTTTGAAATGATTTTACTGGAATGGGAAATTCCGCTTGACCACGAAAGTATCAGCGATTATGCCAAAAGGCTTGCGCAGAAAGTCAAACATGAAAATCCCGTACTGATAGGTGTGTCTTTCGGTGGAATCATGGTGCAGGAAATGGCGCAATTCATCCACGCCCGCAAAATTATCATTATTTCAAGCGTGAAATGCAATACCGAATTCCCGCGCAGGTTCAAGGTTGCGAAGGCCACAAAAGCGTATAAGCTGATTCCGATGGACTTGCTCATCAATGTCGAAAAGCTGGCGAAATTTTCATTTGGGAGTAAAGTCAATCAAAGGCTGAAGTTGTATGAAAAATTCCTGTCTGTACGGGACAAACGCTACCTGGAATGGGCGGTTGAGAACGTGATTTTATGGGATCGCTGTGAAGCTGATAAGAGTGTCATCCATATACATGGCGACGCCGACGAGGTTTTCCCG
>CALRKC020000032.1:0-11225 GCA_943367895.1 Erythrobacter sanguineus
AACACCGGATATTGCCAATGCCAGGATTGAATTTGAAAACGGCTGCGTTGCCAATCTTACTTCGAGTAGAATTTCTCTCAAAAACATGAGAAAAACGCGTTTCTTCCAAAAAGACGCTTACATTTCCGTAGACTTCCTTGAGAAGAAGTGTGAAGTGGTGAAGATGAAGGATGCACCGGAAAATCCTGGTGATTTTGATATGATTTTGCAAAATGCGGAAGGCATCAAAAAACAGATTTATTTCGCTAATCCTGATGTTTCGCAGAACAACGCCATCCTTGACGAACTGGAAACGTTTGCTGATGCCATCAATACCAACGGCACACCCGTCGTAACGCTTGAAGACGGTACTGAGGCACTTCGCGTTGCTTACCAGATTATTGAGAGTTCTAAAAAATAATTCAAATTCCAAATTTCAAATTCCAAATTCCAGAATGAAAAACATAGCCGTAATCGGAGCCGGTACCATGGGTAACGGCATAGCACACACTTTTGCACAAAGCGGATTTACCGTAAAACTGATAGACGTTTCTGAAAAATCGCTCGATAAAGGCATAGCGACCATTGCCGCCAATCTTGACAGGATGGTGGCAAAAGGATCGATTTCAGAAGAGGACAAGCACAAGACCATTGGAAACATAATCACTTACACGGACATTAAAGATGGTGTTACCGGGGTGGATTTGGTCGTTGAGGCCGCAACTGAGAATGTGGAATTGAAACTCAATATCTTCCGCCAACTCAACGAAGCCTGTTCGCACGCCACGATTTTGGCGACAAATACGTCTTCCATTTCGATTACCCAGATCGGTGCCGTCGTGGCCCATCCGGAGCGGGTTATCGGTATGCACTTTATGAATCCGGTGCCGATTATGAAATTGGTGGAGATCATCCGCGGCTACAATACTTCCGACGAAGTCACTAAAATCATCATGGATTTATCCGTAACCCTGGGTAAAGTTCCTGTTGAAGTGAACGATTATCCGGGATTTGTCGCCAACCGCATCCTGATGCCGATGATTAACGAATCAATTGAAACATTGTACAACGGCGTAGCGGGCGTTTATGAAATTGATACCGTGATGAAACTCGGTATGGCACACCCTATGGGACCATTACAATTAGCCGATTTTATTGGCCTTGACGTTTGCCTTGCCATACTTCATGTAATGTACGATGGGTTTAAGAATCCAAAATACGCACCCTGCCCCCTTTTAGTGAATATGGTACGCGCCGGAAAACTGGGCGTAAAATCGGGCGAAGGCTTCTATGATTATTCGGAGAGCAAGAAAGCGGAGAAAGTCGCGAAACAATTTATTTAATTAACAATGGATAATTGATAATTGACAATGTAGATCATTATCAATTATCGATTGCCAATTACCAATTGAGATGGCCAAAATCGTCCCATTCCGCGCTGTCCGCCCCGCTGCCGATAAGGTAAGCCTGGTAACGTCACGCTCGTATGATGAATACTCTGCCGCCGAGCTGGCTTCCCAATTGGATTTTAACCCCTTTTCATTCCTGCATGTGCTGAATCCGGCCTACGTAAACCAGCAAAAAGCGGGTTTGGAAAAACGGTTTAAGCTCGTGGCGCAGAAATACCGGGATTTTAAGTCGGAGGAAATATTGATCAGGGAGGAACAACCGGTAATGTTCCTTTATCAAATCCATTCAAAAAGCAGGGATTTTATCGGAATCATAGCCGCAACCTCGATTATGGATTATCAGTCGGATGTGATCCGGAAACACGAAGATACTTTGCAATACCGTGTGGAACTTTTCAAGGATTACCTGCACCAGACCGGTTTCAACACAGAACCTGTTTTGATCACTTATCCTGATGATGCGAAGTTAAGTGCGTGGATTGAATCCAAAAGAGCACAAACGCCATTGTATGAATTTTCAACGACAAAAAAAGAAAAACATACCCTTTGGAAAATTGATGCTGATGGGGAGCTGGCCTTTCTTGAAAAGCAATTTGAAAACATTGGGAATCTTTACATCGCTGACGGCCATCACAGGTCCGCTTCCGCAGAATTGCTTTACGAAGAAGACAAAAACAGCGGGAATCAAAACCTGAATTATTTTATGAGTTTCCTGATTGCCGAAAGCAACGTCAGGATTTATGAATACAACCGCATTATCCGGGATTTGAACGGCCTGTCAAAAACAGATTTTCTTGATGAATTGGGCAAAAGTTTCTGGGTAAAGAATAAAGAGCAGGAATTGTGGAAACCTGCGAAGAAATTCCAGTTTGGCATGTATCTCGACGGCGAGTTTTATGCTTTGCAGCTGAAGGATGAAAACAGCTTCACTACCGTTGCAGAAAGCCTTGACGCACAAATTTTGTATGATAAGGTATTGCAGCCAATATTGGGAATCACTGATTTACGTAATGATGAGCGTATTGATTACATTCCAGGAAATCAATCCATTACAACCATAAAGGAAGTGATTGATGAAGGTGATTTTGAAATAGGGTTCATGCTTTTCCCAACAGAAATATCAGAAATAAAGGCATTGGCGGATAACAATTTGATTATGCCACCGAAGAGTACTTATATTGAGCCTAAATTTAGGAGTGGATTGGTGGTATATGAGTTGTAATGAATGAAAGATAGAAAGATTCAAAAATTTAAAGATTGAAGCATGTCGATTGAGACCAACTTACTTTCCATAAAAAATGCCCTGCCGGATAATGTAATGCTTGTTGCAGTATCCAAAACCAAGCCTGTCGCCGATTTAATGCAGGCTTATGTAGCGGGGCAACGTATCTTTGGTGAAAATAAAATCCAGGAAATGTCCGGGAAATATGAAGCGATGCCAAAAGATATTGAATGGCATATGATTGGGCATGTCCAGACAAATAAGGTGAAATTCATGGCTCCGTTCGTCGCTTTGGTGCACGGCGTCGATAGTTTCAAATTATTGGAGGAAATCAATAAGCAGGCGAAGAAAAACAACCGTATTATTGACTGCCTGTTTCAGCTGCACATTGCCGAAGAAGATACAAAGTTTGGCCTGAATGAAGCGGAACTTGATGAAATATTGCAATCTGAAGATTTCAAATCACTTCAGAATATTAAAATCAAAGGACTGATGGGCATGGCCACTTTTACCGAAGACAAAACCCAGATCCGTAAAGAATTCAAACACCTCAAATCCATTTTTGACCGCTACCAAAACCTGAGAACTGAAAACTTTGCGTTGAATACTTTGTCAATGGGTATGTCCGGCGATTACGAATTGGCAATTGAATGCGGAAGTACCATGGTTCGGATTGGAAGTAGTATATTTGGCGGGAGATAAAGTTGGCAGTCATAGTTAGCAGTTGGCAGTTGACACATAATAATAAAAATAACTTTCAAAGTAAACAGTTGCGCTGCATACTGTTTACTGAGACTGCAAACTGAGATGTACGCAATACTCGACATAGAAACTACCGGCGGCCAATACAACGAAGAAGGCATAACTGAAATCGCCATATACCGTCACGACGGGCATGAGGTGGTGGATCAATTTATCAGCCTCGTGAATCCTGAAATTCCCATCCAGCCTTTTGTGGTAAAACTCACAGGGATTAATAATGCGATGCTGAAATCGGCACCAAAGTTTTTCGAGGTTGCCAAACGCATTATTGAAATCACCCAGGATTGTATCATTGTGGCCCATAACGCTGCATTTGACTACAGGATTTTACGAACCGAGTTTCGAAGACTGGGTTATAATTTTGAAGCTTCTACGCTGTGCACTGTAGAGCTCGCCCAGAAACTGATTCCGGATCAACCTTCGTACAGCCTTGGAAAACTCGTGCGCGCACTTGGGATTCCTATGGCAGACAGGCATCGCGCGAATGGAGATGCGATGGCCACGGTAAAATTATTTAAGATGCTTTTGGACAAGGACCTCGAAAAAACAATCCTGACCGAATTGGTTAAATCGGAAATTGTAAAAGGCATCGCACCAAAACTATACGACATTGTGGAAAGCCTGCCATCGAAAACCGGTATCTATTACATTCATCGGGAAGACGGTACAATCATCTATATTGGGAAAAGCAGGAATATCCGAAAGCGCGTCAACCAGCATTTTACCGGAACTACCGCGAAATGCAAAAAGATACAGCACGAAGCTTTTACTGTCACTTTTGAACTTACCGGCAGCGAGCTTATCGCGTTACTGAAAGAAAGTGAAGAGATTAAAGTAAATAAACCGATATACAACCGGTCACTGAAGAAGACGATTTTCCCATGGGCCTTGTATCCGGAGACCGATGCTGCGGGGTATTCCTGCCTGAAGATTCAGAAAACGGACCGGCGTAAAAAAGAGATTATTTCATTTGCATCACTTCAGGAAGCGCGGAATGCGCTTTTCAGGATCAGCGCACAGTATAATTTATGCCAGAAGCTCAACGGTCTCTACGATTCAGACGCAGCCTGTTTCCAATATAAGATTAGTGAATGTGATGGCGCCTGTCTCGGGAAAATTGATACAGCACAATACAATGCCCGCGTTACGGAATTTATTGACAAAACGCTTTTTGATCACAAAAGCATGATGATTATTGACCGTGGCCGTACTATTAATGAAAGAAGTGCGGTACTTATTGAGGATGGTATTTATAAAGGCTTTGCTTTTTATGACCTCAACCATCAGATCCATAATATTGCTATTCTGAAAAACATCCTGGTATCGATGCCCAATAACCGCGACACCAGGCATATTATCCAAAAACACATCCAACGAAGCCGTAACCTGAAAATCGTGAATTTTTAGCATATGCCGAAGTTCCTCATTACCATTGTCGGGCCAACGGCTATTGGAAAAACAGTGATGGCTATCAATATCGCCCAACATTTTAATTGTGATATCATTTCCTGTGATTCCCGGCAGTTTTTCAGGGAAATGACCATTGGCACCGCTGTACCCAATTTAACGGAACTGCAATCCGCGACACATCATTTCATCCACAATAAGTCCATTCATGATGACTATACCGTTGGGGATTTTGAAAAAGAGGCCATCGGAAAGCTCGACGCGTTATTTCAGAAAAATGACTATGCGGTTATGGTGGGTGGCTCCGGACTGTATGTTGATGCGGTACTGAAAGGTTTTGATGATTTCCCGGATATTGATCCCGAGATAAGGGTAAATCTCGCATCGAAACATGCGGAACTTGGCATCACATTCCTGCAGGAGCTGCTTCAAAAACATGATCCTGATTATTTTTCCATAGTAGACAAAGGAAATCCCCAAAGGATGATGCGTGCGCTTGAAGTGAGTATCGGAACCGGAAAACCATATTCTTTTTTCCTGAGACAAAAAACCAATGAGCGCCAGTTCAACAGCATTGTCATCGGGCTTGATGCGGAAAGGAAAATCATTTATGACCGCATAGAACAACGCGTTGATCTGATGATGAATGACGGATTGCTGGCAGAAGCCATGAATCTTTTTCCCAACAAAAACCTGAATGCGTTGCAGACGGTGGGTTATCGCGAATTATTTGATTTTTTAGAAGGGAAGATTGAGCTTGACTTTGCCATTTCCGAAATCAAGAAGAATACGCGTCGGTTTGCAAAGCGGCAACTGACCTGGTTCCGGCGAAATGCCGGGACAAAATGGTTCGATTATCAGACAAATCCAGAGGAAATAATTGCATACATTCAACAATCCATAATTCTCAATTCATAATTTATAAAATGCCGGTAGCAGAAAATTTTTCGTCGATATACCAACATGACTGGGAAATCAATTTCTCACAATGTGCGCCGAACGG
The DNA here is from genome assembly GCA_943367895.1 of Erythrobacter sanguineus. GTDB lineage: Bacteria > Bacteroidota > Bacteroidia > Flavobacteriales > Flavobacteriaceae > Flavobacterium. The sequence goes on from CALRKC020000032.1 coordinate 5,783, forward strand.
GCTGATGAAGTATACTGATTTGTGTAACATACTGCAACTCACGGCAGCCTACCATGCCGAAATGGGCGGTATCAGCTTTACGGAAATGCAGCAATTCTCGCAGGCCTGGGTTTTGAGCCGGATGCGAGTAGAGATTGGACGATTGCCCAGGTGGAAAGAAACCGTGACTGTAAAGACATGGATTGTTTCACTGGAAAATTCGAGATCTGTCAGGGCACTGGAAGTTTATGCGAATGATAAGAAGATTCTCGGTTGTGAAACGTATTGGGCAGTTTTCAATACGGATATCAGGCGGCCGGAAGCCTTGGCGTTGCCACATGAGCATTACGAAAAATATACCGATACTTTTTCGACGAAAGAACGGGTCAGGAAAATTATGTTTTTCGAAACAGTAAAAGCGGTTAAAAAGCACAAAGTCGTGTTGTCAGACCTCGATATCGTGAACCATGTCAACAATGTAAAATATCTGGAATGGTGCCTTGACGTTATCGATTCCAATATCCTGCTTCAAAGTCGGATCGGGGCATTTGAAATGAACTTTATGAAAGAACTGATGCTCGGCGATGAAGTATGGATTGAAGAGATGAAAACCGATAAGAATCCCATCTTCTCTATTTCAAAGGACGGAAAATCGTGTTTTGCGCTGGAACTTGAATTGAAGGCGTTGCCCTAGCCCGGATGGCAGCGGCATCTCCCGATTTAGAAAAACAAGGCTTTAAGCCGTAGTTTTTGTTAATCGGGAATACAGCGAACAGCCGGAAACAGCTCCTGAAAACATAAAAAAAGCTCCGGTTTCCCGAAGCTTCGTTTTATTCTGCCGGTGCAGTGGCGGCGGCCGGCTTATTCTTGACCACCAGCCTGAATCCTTCGCCGTGGATGTTTAGTATCTCTACGTTATCATCCGGTTTGAGGTATTTTCTAAGCTTGGCAATGTACACGTCCATACTCCTTGAGGTGAAATAGTTGTCATCCCTCCAGATTTTTGTAAGAGCCAGTTCCCTTGGCATTAGGTCGTTTTCATAAACTGCCAGCATTTTCAGCAATTCATTTTCCTTTGGAGACAATTTAACCGGCTCTTCGTCTTTAAACGTGAGGAACCTGAGTTTTGAATTGAGGTGAAAGTTCCCGATCTCGAATTCGAATCTTGCCACATCGGTTTTCACTTCTGTCAGCTGTCTTTGTAGGATTGCCTTGATTTTCATCAGCAGTACTTCTGAATCAAATGGTTTATTGAGGTAATCATCTGCTCCTACTTTATAACCTTTCAGCACATCTTCTTTCATAGACTTGGCAGTCAGGAAGATAATCGGAATGTCTTTATTTTTTTCACGAATCTCCTTGGCTAAAGTATATCCATCCTTATAAGGCATCATCACGTCGAGGATACAAAGGTCGAACGGTTCTTTTTTGAACTTTTCAAAACCTTCCATTCCGTTTTTAGCCAAAACGACAACGAAGTCATTTAAGATTAAGTAATCTTTCAGTATCGATCCGAAGTTAGGATCATCTTCAACCAAAAGGATTTTTTTGTTTTCTGTTTCCATATTTCAATTTATTAATGGTAATTTTATTATGAAGGTACTACCTTTTCCTTTTTCACTTTCTACGGTAATCTGACCATTGTGGTCGTCTACTATCCTTTTTACGTAAGCAAGTCCGAGTCCGTGTCCCTTGACATTGTGAATGTCCCCGGTATGCTCGCGATAGAATTTTTCAAAAATCCTTTTTTGTGCGGCTTTGCTCATTCCGGCGCCGCGGTCCTTAATTTTTATAATAACGAAATCTTTCACGTTTTCAGTATATACGTCGATAATCGGTGCATCGGGTGAATATTTGATTGCATTATCGAGTATATTGACAATCACATTGGTAAAATGCACGTCATTAAGCAATACTGTCGTACGTTTTGCATCGAGATGCTGATTTATGGTTCCTCCGCGGTCCTCGATTATCAGGTGTACATGCTCTGCTGCGTCCTCAATAATTTCGTGGATATCCGTGGATTCCTTTGTGATTTCCAGTTCGCGTTTTTCAAGCTTCGAGATACGCAGTACATTTTCAACCTGTGCATGCATCCGCTTGTTTTCGTCCCTTATCATCTGATGATATCGCTCCATTTTCTCGACATCACTGCTGACTTTCGGGTTCTTTATAGCATCCAAAGCCAGGTTAATGGTGGCGATTGGCGTCTTAAACTCGTGTGTCATATTGTTGATAAAATCGGTCTTGATTTCAGAAATCTGGCGTTGCTTGATCAACTGGTTCAGCGCGCTGCTGTAGGCAATGATGATGACCAGGGTGAACACTATGGACAAAATTGTGATATTCATCAATTCTGAAAACAGGAACTTTCTTTTTTCAGGGAAACTTACCAGCAATTGATACTTGCTTTCTCCATCATTGTCTGTCAATATTGGCGTCCTGAACGTCGCGTCTTTATTCACCTTAAACTGCTCGGACTTGATCTTAGTGGCCAGGCCGTTGCCATATACTGCGAATTCGAATGGCGTAATGACATCAGCCTGCTTCAATTCCTGTTCCAGTAGTTTTTGAAGCTGCTCTCCGGAAATCCTATCCGTAATGGCTTTTGTTTCAGCGATATCGCGGAATGATATGTCAAACTGCACTTTGTCCAGCAATTCAATTGTACCTGATTTCTGTATCGTTAAATCAGGAGCAACATTATGCTGCATGCTGGACTTATCAATGGCATCGCCGGAAAATATCTCCGTTTTCCTTTTGGAGATGTAATTGTTTGCCTTTACAATAGAATCTTTTTTCTTATCAAAGAACGAAATACCGTAATCGTCTGCAATGATACTGTTGGAATAGATAACGGTTTCATTGGTCATTCGGTTATTCTGGACCAAAATGAAGTTCATTAGCTCACTCTGTTTCGGATCCTTTCCTATACTGTCTTTAAGTTTATTGTATTCGTTAAGAAAAGTATACAATTCCTTCTGTTTCAGCTTCTCAGAAACGTTTCCTATCACCTGCTTGACATGATACTTGAATTGCTCTTCATTATTTTTCAATGACGTATTGATCAGATAGAGCTGAACTAAAATTATCCCTATCAGTGACAGGCTCATCAAAAAAACAAGTAATCGAAATAATGTCTTATTCATTAATTACAAAATTAACATTTTAACATATGTTCGAATAATATATTAACCAAAGATTAACATCTAGTGGCTTATATAAAGGGAGGCCAGGATATTTGCAATTTCAATTACCTGTGCTTTAGTACTTTCGTAGTTTGTGTTTTCAATAATGAAGTCACTTTTGGCGGCGCGTTGTTCATCACTCCATTGGGAATTCATGCGCAGTAACACCGAGTGCCTGTCTGTATTGTCCCTTGAAACGACCCTCGCGATCCGATCTTCAATTGGGGCGGTGACGGTAATGATTTTTTCGCAGTCAAGGTAACTGCCGCTTTCAAAAAGTATAGCTGCTTCTTTTATGACAAATGGAGATTCGCGATTTTCGCTCAGCCATAGATCAAAATCTTTTTTGACCAATGGATGAACAATTCGGTTTAGCTTGGATAGTTTTTCCGGACTTGAAAAGACAAGTGCTGCAATTTTTTTCCTGTCCGGTATGCCGTCGGTAAATACTTTCTTTCCAAAAGTCTCCAATAGTGCATTTACCGCCCTGGGCAGATTCAGGACTTTTTTACCCGCATCATCAGCTATATAGACCGGAATTCCAAGATCACTAAACATATTAGCCACGGTTGTTTTACCGCTGCCTATCCCGCCCGTGAGTCCGATGATTTTTGACATAATCAGAAGAATAATTCTGGAAAAACTTTTTTAGGATCTTGTTTAAGGCATTGCACCAAGACAAAAGACTTTAAAAATCCGATTCCGTAGCCATAAAATTGTATTGTTACCGCAATAACTGACAGGAATCCGATTTTCAGGCTTTTATTCTGAAAAACAGACAGCGCCAAAATCATTGCAAAATAAAGTCCGTATAAATAAAGAAACGCGTTTATACCAACTAATACCATAAGTATTGAAAACATAAATCCTAACATAAATACAGTAGGGAAGAAAAATGTAAGCCTGGTGTATTCCGGATACCAGCTGTTCAGGATGGGTCTTGCCTTCCCGAACTTATTGACCTGTTTGTAGAATCTGGACCAGTCAATCCGTCTTTTATGGTAAACGTATGCATTAGGGAGCAATCGCGTTTCGAAACCCATTTTCCACAACCGTATTGACAGGTCAGGATCTTCTCCCGGATGGATATTGCCAAAGCCTCCGGAAGCCTCATAGGCCTTTTTCGAAATACCCATATTAAAACTGCGCGGCTGGAATTTGGATGCTTTTTCAGAGCCCCCTCTGATTCCACCTGTTGTCAGGAACGAGGTCATCCCGAAGTTGATTGCTTTTTGGATGTCCGAAAACGAATCCAATGCCTGATCCGGGCCGCCAAAACAATCTACATAATCTTCTCTTAGCGCTTTGGCAACTTCATCAAGATACTGAACCGGGATAATACAGTCAGAATCAAATATCAGGAAATAGTCCCCTTTAGCCTTGTCCATTCCGAAATTGCGTGAATCACCAGGGCCGGAATTTGCCTTAAAATAGTAGCTGATGTTTAATTTATCCTTATATAATGCCACAATATGCTCGCAGGGAATCGACGAGCCATCTTCAACAATTACCACCTCAAAATCTGATTCGTACGTTGAGGCTGAAAGGCTGTATAGCAATTCATCGACTTCATCCGGGCGGTTATAAACCGGTATTATAAGTGAGAAAAACATTTCAAAATTTTAACAAAGATACATTTTATAAAAAACAAAAGCCACCGCAACGGGTGGCTTTTGAGTATATAAAGGAAGACTTTTTATTGTTTTACAACTTTGATTGTTTTAACCTGGTTGTCTGCAGTTACTTTCACGATGTAAGTACCTACAGCAAGATGAGACATGTCAACCTGACCAGCATTCGCATCAATTGATTTGGTGATTACTTCCTGACCAATCAGATTGAATATGCTTACATTTGAAATGTTAGCGGTATCCGAAAGGTTAAGGATATTCTTCACTGGATTAGGGTAAGCCCTGAAACCATTATTGTCAACAGGAGAAACCCCTAAATTGATATTGTAAGCTGAAATAGAGAAAGGCTCTGTTTCATCGTTGCTATACTCCCAAACTCTCAAATAAATCATCTCACCAGGATTTAATCCTGTTAAGTCAAGATAAGAGAAATTGTTTGTAGCAGCCGCATCATCATCACAACCTAGCAAGGTTAGTGCGTCACATGTTCCTGAGTAAACGGCAATACCCGAGTCAAAAGTATCCACACCCTGAGCTCCGCTTGTTTCGAAAGTGATGTTCCCATCTGCAGGAACTTGTACGGTATACCAGATATCCCCTCCATTGAAAGAAGCACAACCAGGAGCAGGCAATGTTCCTGAATTT
>CALRKC020000033.1:0-11192 GCA_943367895.1 Erythrobacter sanguineus
CCGAATTTATCGTCGATATGGGATTCGGCACCTTTAAAACCACAATGCTTGTAAAAGGTGGTCTGCTTTGATTTTTTGGACGCTTCCGCCAAAGTCGCTCCGACAGCCAATACTTTGTAATGATACTCTTCAAACTCACCTTCGCGGTATCCGCCAAGGTTGATAAAGAAAAGATGCTGTTCCTCTTTGGATTGCTGCTTCGGGATCACCGCAATCTGATGACCGTCGACCTGCGTTACTTCCCGCCACGCGTCGATATGGATTTTCCCGAGTGCCTCAGGCCAGAAAGCCTGCATATGCGGCACGAGTTCTTTTAATGAATCCGCTATACCGAAAAAAATATCGTGCTGTTCCGTAAAACGTCCGGGCGGCGTTGCCCCGAGCATGACCATAAATAATTTCATTGTTTGGCTTTTCACAAAATTAGTTATTTAAGAGAGAGAATCAAGCGTCGGGAGCCAGGAATCAGGAGATAATCTAACAACAAATGTATTCTTCATTTTTACTGCTTGATATATGCTTAAGCGAAATAGTCTTTAATCTTCCAGCGGCGTTCGAGCCATTTTTAATTAAATTATTCTTAAAACTTTTTTTTGGAACATGTTTTGGGATACATTTATCCAAAAAATTATCAATCTTAAATTAAAAACTATGAAACGTTTATTAGTAATGCTGACTGTGATTACGTCAGCAGCAATTTTTCAGGGATGTCAGGGCGATGACGGCGCGCCAGGTCCAACCGGACCAGCAGGACCAAACAGCCTGGTATTCGAGATCCTGCAGCAGGATTTTGTGAACAGCGCCGACGGTTACCGGATTTACGGAACTTTCAACAACGAAATCGGTGGCGATTTGTTTGATGCCGAAACGGTTCTTATCTACAGGCTTTCAGGCACAATAGATGCACAAACGCCTATCTGGCAATTAATTCCTCGTACGATTTATCTCGATACCGGCGAAGAAGTAGATTATGATTATGACTTCAGTGTAGAGGATTTCGCGATCTATTGTCGTGGTACAAACCTTACTGCCTCACCTGAGTTCTTAAATGACCAGACGTTCCGGATTGTCATCATACCGGGTACTTTCGCAAACAGGGGCCCTGCCATCGATTACAATGATTATAACGCAGTTATCAAAGCCTTCGGGATTGACGACAGTAACGTCAAGGTGATCCAGCCGCAGACAAAATAATAACAAAAAAGAGGCCTCAGAGCCTCTTTTTTATTCAGTTCACCAATCGATACGATTTGCTCCTTTTCCGGATATAAGTATTGTCTTCATTCCCGAAATACTTATAGCTCATCAACCGCGCCATCAGGTAACTTACAGTCGATTCTGCACCTTGGTTCAGGTTGACATTGTTCTCTTCCAACCCATCGAAACAGCCTCCTGTGCACGGATTGTAAATCACCTGCTGTAAATGGTTATTACCGAGGAACCAGTTGAACGCCATTTCCATTTTTTGCAGGTAATCGGGATCCTTAAAGACGTCATGAAACTTCCTGAGCGTAATAATGGTGTAAGCCACATCAATCGGCTGTTCACCGAACGAATTATTTTCAGAACCCTTCTGCTGCCAGGTCTTGTTACAAATTACCTTGATTGCGGTGTCCGTAAACGTCTTTGAAAGTAAAAAGTCAAACGATTCTTTGGCGATGTCGCGATACTCACGGTTTCCGGTTAAGGTGTAGGCACAAAGCAATGCTTCAGGCAACACGCTGTTCGCATAAGTCAAATAGCCTTCAAACCATTTCCAGTCTTCACTCGCTTCATGACGGTACATCTGCACAAGGCGGTTCGCAAACAACTCCGTAAGATCAATTGTCTGCATGCTGTCAATTGTTCGGTTGTAAAAATACAAACCCTTGATAATGAAAGCCATTGCCCGGGTAGAATGAATTCTTTCTACGTGGCGGAATGTCCTTTCAATAATTTCCTCAGCCTTTGAGACGATATCATCCGGAAGGATATTGGCCAATGAAACGACATAACCCAATGCCCAGATCGTACGTCCTGTAGAGTCTTCCAGATTTACCTCTTCATTTTGGGGAGTAAAATTATTGTTGTAATCCACATAATTTATAAACTGCTCGTCGCTCCTTTCACAATAGGCAATAAAATTAAGATAAATCCTGATGTATTTCAGGTCAGATGCGTCTCCTGTCATCTTGTAGTGCTGGCACATGGCAATCATGGCGCGTGCATTGTCGTCTATCGTGTAGCCTGAGTTGATATCCGGTGTATTGATTTTGCTGAATTGCAATATACCGAAATCGGTCGTCATTCTTTTTATATGATCCAGATTGAAATCCGGATTGCGATAGTGAAGTGCCAGTCTGTTATCTGAAATCTTCTGCAGGAATTTTGCGTGTGCAACCGCCGAATTTTCCCAGGCAGTACCGGTAATCTTATGCAGTCCGTTCAGTATAATTTCCTTGCGGAGCTTTACATCAAACAGCAGCCTGTTTACCGCCTCTGTGAGTTGTTCTGAATTTCCGAAATCAAATAAAATGCCACTGTTGTCAGACAATACTTCTTTGGCATGCGGAATCGGTGTAGAAATCACCGGGCAGCCACAGCTCAGCGCATAGGAAAAAGTGCCGCTTACTGCCTGATTGGGGTCATTGGAGGTAAAAATATAAATATCAGTTAACTGCAGATACTCCAGCAGTTCATCAAGCGGCAGGTATTTGTTAACGAATTTGACATGTTTGTGCAGGTTCAGGTCGGTAATTTTCTGTTGCAGCATCTCACGGTACTGCTCACCTTCGCGCAAAGCTACGGTAGGATGCGTTTTTCCGATAATCAGGAATAAAACCTCGGGAGAAGTTTTGATGATATTAGGCAATGCATCAAGTGTGGTTTCGATACTTTTTCCGGAACTCAGCAATCCAAAGGTAGAAAGCACCTTCCGGCCCTGAAGTCCATACTTTTCCTTTAGTACTTTCTTATCCAGGTGCGGGACAAGGTGCGTGCCGTGGGCAATAATCGAGATTTTTTCTGCATCTACAACGTAATCACGACGGAGAATTTCGGAAGCACCATTGGTCATTACAATAATACCATCAACATTGTCAAGGATGTGCTGGACATTCTTTTTAAAAACTTCGTCGGGACGCGGTAAAACGGTATGAAAAACAGTCACCAATGGCTTATTCAGCTTGGCGATAAACGCATTGAAATGGTCTACGCTGTGCGCAAAAAAACCAAATTCGTGTTGCAGAAGCACAATCTTAATATTGTCATCTGCATTGATTTTTTCTGCTAATTCCTCATAGGATGCCGCTTCCGAGGTGTTCAGTATGTATTTCACATGCTCATCATAACTGTGCTGTTCCTCGTTGGTTTCCAGCGCACAAACCTGGATATTAAATGAATACACAAACTGCTGTTTCAGGGCCTTAATCAAATCGTACGAATAGGTTGCAATACCGCACTGCCTTGGTGGAAAAGAGGTAATGAATAACACTTCCGGCATGATCTCAGGTTCGGAGGTCTTTGTATTTTCAAGAAAAAAATCTTTGGGCATAAAGGAAAGGAAGCCTGCACTCCCGATTTTGCTGTTTTGGCCGTTACGTGTTTCCATAGCTGTGTTGTTTTAGAGGTTTGGAGAAGCGGTAATCTTTTTATTCGCAAGTAATTCTGAAAGCAATTCTGAAAGGCTGACCGATGCACAACCTATACGTTCATCGGCAGCGCCATAATAAATGTATAAAGTATCATCAATAAGTACTGTTCCGGTTGGAAAGACCACATTATTGATGTATCCCTTCAGCTCCCATTCTTTTTCAGGTTCAAAAAGTGCATAAGGCAGTCTTGCGATTTCCTTTCCGGGATTTTCAAGGTCGAGTAATGCTGCACAGGCAGTGTACATATAACCGGTAACCACATCGTGCACACCGTGGTAAATAACGAGCCACCCATGCTCAGTTTCAATAGGCGGGCAACCGTTTCCAATATAACTGAGTTCATGATTGTATTTCGGATCAAGCACGATATGATCCTCGAGATTGGTCAGGTAGTCTTTCCAGAAATCAGCATCAAGGTCGCCTATCTCCTTGATTTTTGCAATCTGGATTCCAGGCTTAATGCGGTGCAGGAACAGCAATTTTCCGTGTACTCTCCTTGGGAAAAAAATCACATTCTTGTCCCAGATATAATTGTCACCCATATTCAGCCGGAAATACTTTACGTTCAATTCATCGCTGTGGGTGAGCCATTCCCGAAACGTATCGCCTTCAACCCTGGGAACAACAATCCCTTTCTTGTCAAAGTTGAAACGGTCTTTTGAAGTTGCAACGGCACCAAACGCGTTGATTCCGTCATAAGCACAATAAGACAAATAATAGGTCCCGTCAATATTAACAATTCGCGGATCCTCGACGCCATGCTTTTCATAATCGTGTTCGGAAACCACTAAGGGTTTATCATAACGCTCGACAACAGTCAGGGGGTCTTTACCATCAAAGCGGCAATAGCCTATGGTTGAACGGTTGCCTTTGGCGACGGCGCGATACAACATGTGGATCTGGCCATTTTCATAAATTACAGCGGGATTCAGGACACCTTCGATTTCAAAATCCAAATCCCTTTTTTCCAGTACGATTCCGTGTTTGGTTACAGCTACCATAATCTCTTATTTTCAGTTTCGTAAAACTATTTATTCGTAATCCAATATGTTTACGACTTAATTTCAAAACTTTATATAATTAGAAACTAGCGGCCTGAATGCCGGAAAAAGAAAAAGCCCCCGAACAAACCGGAGGCTTTAAAATGTAACTGAATGGATACCCTTAGCTTGGGTTTACTTTTCCGATCCAATCGGCGGCGCGGTCCCGAGCTACGTTTGTAAACGTTTCGCCTTTGTCTGCGACCTGCCTCATTTCTTTCTGGGCTTTCCTTTGAAGATTGTGCAGCTTACTTTTAAAGCTGTCCGCAAGATGATCGGCCTTGTCAATCATTTTCTGTTTTTTTGACTTATTTTTTTTAGCCAGTAACAAACCGGCTATGGCAAGGACCGCGACTCCCGCCGCAACTCCTATGATTACTTTTTTGTTATACATGGTCATTGATTTGAATTAATAATGACATAAAGTTAGCCATCACTTTTTCAAAGGCAATGCCACACGAAAATGTTTAACGAAAGTTTATGAGACCACATTGTTTAAGCTAAAACTATGACTGAAATTCCATAATACTTGCGATTCCTGTCAGTGGAATAACCGCCCATCGCGGACGCGAATTCAATTCATAACCCAATTCATAAACCGCTTTTTCAAGAATACAATACTTCAGCAGGAAATCAATCTCGTTCTTATAACCGATATTGAGATTTCCACCCTGCGCCACTTCGGTATAGGTATGCAGAAAGACGCCTACAAGGTATTTAAACAGGATTTCTGCAGCCTGGAACAGTTCTTTCTGTTCATAAGGATATTTGTCTTTATTGTTGAAAATCGTTGCATAAATCGAATAATGGAAAGAACGGAACATACCGGCCACATCTTTTAACGGAGGTTGCTTTACTTTCCGGTCACGTATCGTACTCTCTGGTTCTCCTTCAAAATCAAGCAGGTAAAAATCATCCCCATTAACCAAAACCTGTCCCAAATGGTAGTCTCCATGAATCCTGATACGTTCCGATTTCATTTTTGTCCAGTCAAAATCGAGGAATACCTTACGGATTTCCTTTTTATGGTCCAGAAATTTATTGGCCAGTTCCAGCGACAAACCGTCGAGTTTGTGGAGGTTGTTTTCAAGGATGTTGAGTCGATTCTGGAATTGATATGTTAGCCTGTTTTTAAGCCAAACGGTATAATCGCCATTGTAAGTTGTCGGTGTGAAAGCCGTATCGTGAATGTCACTCCCCAGCGCTATATGCATTTCGGCGGTTCTGGTGGCTAATGTGTGAATACGAAGGAAAATACTAAGCCCCGCCCAGTCAATAATTTCGTGTGGCACCTCGTTAATCTTCAAACGCTTGAAAAGCGCTACGTCGGGTAGTTTCGAAACCCTGATCTTCTTGTTTTTAAGGTTGTCAAAAACGCGGTCCATCTCGTCAAGCATAAACTGCCAGGCATCGCCCTGATTCGGAACGAGTTCCTGCATCAATCCCAGCGTAATGTTTCCTTCGGATAAATTCACGCTGATGCTGCCTGTGTAAGCCGGTGAGCTTTTGAAATCCATCCTTTCGGTCAGGAAACGACTGATTTCATAATCCGGATTGGTGCTGATGTAGATCCTCCGGAATATTTTAAGTACAAAACTTTCGTTGTAAATAATGGATGTGTTGCTTTGTTCTACACCCATAAACTTCGACGACCGGTATTTGCTGTCTTCGAGTTTTTCCCCTTTGTGGAATTTCACTTTCAGGTCGTCTTTGTCCTTCGAGCCTGAAATCTTCTCAAAAAGGAGTTTCCTGAAATCTTCCTGGTGCAGTGCATCAACCAAAAAACCCTCCTGCCCGTTCATTTTTACCGGTGCAATGACTGTATTGGTGTCCAGCTCGTCTTCAGACATAAACGAAATCGGCATGAAATAATGCTGGTAAAACGCCTCCTTGAAATTGACTTCCAGCAGCACGCCATAATAAGCATTGGATTTGGAAGCAATCTTGAAATAATCAATCACTTCAATATACTTCAGCGTACTGGCTTTTCCGCCGTACCAGCGCTTATTTACGATATACTGCTCCAGTATATCCGACGAAAAAACCTTTAGGAAATCGGGATCTTCGAAGGCCTTGCTCCATTCTGTCTTGAAGATAAACGGATTTTGGAACCCGTCCTCATTGATGCGGTTCTCTTTCATCAGCGTTGAATTTTAAATAGATGGAATGGCAATGCGGGACTCAGCTCAATAAAATTCCATTCCTTATCCCAATAATAGCTGTAACCCGAAATCTCATCAGTGATCTGCAACGGCTGCTGCCCCATCTCTGCAATCGGAATCCTGACCATGGCCTGAACCGGATTATCGGCATCTATGCTGACGACCATCAGCGTTTCGTTTTCCTTATTATCATCAAATTTATAGTAAGCCAGGACGTTGTCATTGTTGGTTTCGCAGAACACAAGATTGTTGGTCTGTTGTAACGACGCATGCTCCCTGCGGATGGCATTTATTCTCGTAATAAGCATAATCAGCTTATTCTGCACAGTCCAATCCCAATGGTAATATTCATACTTTTCAGAATTGAGGTATTCCTCCTTTCCCGGAGCCATGGGTTCGCAAACCATATACTCAAACACGGGACCATAAATTCCGAGGCTGGAGCTTAATGTTGCTGCCAGGAAATATTTCTGCAAGTGCACCGATTCCTTCCCGCTTTGTAAAGAAAACGGATTGATATCGGGCGTATTCGGCCAAAAGTTCGGTCGATAATATTCCTTTTGGTCGGTTTTTGTCAGCTCTTCGAGATATTGGATGATTTCGGCTTTGGTATCACGCCAGGTGAAATAAGTGTAAGACTGGCTGAAGCCCTGCTTGGCGAGTTCGTTCATGATTTTTGGCCTCGTAAACGCTTCCGCCAGAAACAATACGTCGGGGTGTTTTTTCTTGATTGCTGCAATCAGCCAGCCCCAGAAATAAAACGGCTTGGTGTGCGGATTGTCAACGCGGAATACGCTGATGCCACATTCCTCGATCCAGAACAAGGCCACATCGAGCAGTTCTTTCCAAAGGTTCTTCCAGTCGCCGGATTCAAAATAAATGGGTTGTATGTCCTGGTATTTCTTCGGTGGATTCTCAGCATATTGAACAGTACCATCCGGGCGCCATTTGAACCATTGCGGAAAGTCCTTAACATAAGGATGGTCCGGCGCGGCCTGAAGTGCATAATCCATCGCTACTTCAATGCCCAATTCCTTTGCGGTCCTGACCAATGATTTAAAGTCGTCAATGCTTCCCAGTTCAGGATGTGTGGATTTATGGCCGCCGTATTGCGATCCGATTCCCCATGGCGATCCGACGTCTCCCGGTTGTGCATTCGTTGCATTGTTTTTCCCTTTGCGGTTGACTTCCCCAATAGGATGTACCGGCGGGAAATACAGCGTATCGAATCCCATAGCGGCGACTCTTGGCAACAGCCGCTCACAATCCTTAAACGTGCCGTGCTTTCCTTTTTCTGCGGAAGCGGACCTTGGGAAAAACTCATACCAGGTGCTGAATAAGGCTTTCTTACGGTCAACATAAACCTTTAATTCTACCGACTGGTTTGACAGGAATTTGGTCGGGTATTTCTTAAAAATCTCGGTCAGTTGCAGGGAGGTCGCTTCATTGATCGCCTGATTGTAATGCGTTTCGTTGGTAAAATACCCGGCCGTTTCCTTCAGATAAGCCTTTTCGGGCGCGGAAGCATTTTTCATAATGTCCTTAATATACTCTGCACCTTCCAGCAATTCCGACCGCACCTGCTGGTTGTCATGAATCTTACGTTCGGTGCCATGCTGCCAGTTCAACGCATAATCCACCCAGCCCTCCACCAGATAGGAATAAAAACCCTGTTTTTCGACAATAAACTCTGCACTCCAGGCATCATTCCCATCGTGCTTCATGCGGACTTCCTGCCATTTTTTATCTGTCTCATGCTTATATTTTACGCAACATTCGACTACATCATGGCCATCACAAAAAACGTCAGCGGTAACCGATACTTTCTGGCCGGGAATCCTTTTTATGGCAAACGCCCCGCTGTCAAGCTGGGGAAGAACATTTTCAATAATTATGCGGGTTTGGTTCTGCATTTTAAGTTAATTTTATGATTTCTAAATTAAGAAAAAATGCAGAATATAATAACTTGCAGTAAAATTTAGTGGAATGGCAAAGAATGTAAAAAAACCTGCAGAATCTTTGAAGATTCCGAAGGCAATCATCCTCACAGGTAAATTTTTGTCGTTCATTTCGCTAAAACTGGCAATGCGATTTGCAGCGCGGCTTTTTACTACACCGTTGCGGCATCGGCTTCCGAAACGCGAGCTGCAGATGGAGTTGCAAAGCAGGCAGACGACTGTCACAATTCCCGGAATTGACAAAGCAATCAACGTTTATGAATTCGGAGAAAGTCCGAAAAAAATATTGCTGGTGCACGGCTGGTCCGGACGTGGTACACAATTGGTCAAGATTGCAGAAGCACTGCTGGCGAAGGGATACAGTACGATAAGCTTTGACGCGCCCGCGCACGGAAAATCACCCGGAAAAACCACCCTGATGCCTGAATTTATCGCAGCTATACTCGAAATAGACAGGATTTACGGGCCGTTTGAAGCGGCAGTTGGACACTCTTTGGGGGGAATGTCATTACTCAATGCCATGCGTAAAGGATTTGATGTAAATAGGCTGGTAACAATCGGAAGTGGCGATATTATAAAGGATATTATGGATGATTTTACCAAAGCACTGCAGCTGGACCCCAAGATCAGCGACCTGATGCGGGTTCATTTTGAAAAAAAATCCGGCGAAACCATGAACAGTTATTCTTCGTATCTTGCAGCGGAAAAAATTGAAATCCCGGTGCTTGTGATTCATGACAACGATGATCACGACGTGCCTGTAAAATGTGGCATCAACATCCACAAACATCTAAAAAACGGATCATTAAAGATTACCAAAGGGCTGGGACACCGGAAGATCCTTGGCGATAGGGAAGTCATAGAAGAAATTGTTGAATTTATAAAACCATAATAATTTTAATTATGAAAAAAGTATTTTTACTAATGGCTGTTTGCTGTTTCTCATTAAGTCATGCGCAGAAAAACAACGCGGAGCCTGCTGCCGCAACTGAAGTAGTAAAAACTGACGCGGAATGGAAAAATCAGCTTACCCCTGAGCAATATGAAGTGTTACGGAACAAAGGGATTGAAAAACCCTTCACCGGAAAGTATGTAAACACAAACGAGAACGGAACATATAATTGTGCCGCATGCAGCAATCCATTATTCGACTCAACATCAAAATTCAAGTCAGACAAAGGCTATGCGACTTTCGATCGTCCCATCAAGGATGCCATTACTTTCGTAGCCGATGACAGCAGTGGCCAACTGCTTACCGAAGCGGTCTGCTCGCGCTGCGGCGGGCATCTTGGGCATGTATCAAATGATGCCCCGGAAGGAACTTCAGGCTCACGTTTCACAATAAGCTCTGTTGCCCTGAAATTCATCTCAGCGAAATAATCACGGCTATCAGCCATAGTCAAAAGCCAACAGTTGAACGTACGCCTTAACTTTTGGCTTTTGACGCTTCACCCTTCATTAAAAAAACATGAAATATCCTATCGAAAAATCCGAATCCGAATGGAAAACACAACTGGGGCCGGAACGCTACAAGATCCTGCGCCAAAAAGGCACGGAATTCCCGCATAGCGGACAATACAACCTGCATTATGAACGCGGCACGTATTGCTGTGGTGCCTGCGGCGAACCGTTATTTGAAAGCAACTCCAAGTTTGATGCGCATTGTGGCTGGCCCTCATTTGACGAATCGATTCCCGGAAAAGTGGAGTACGTACAGGACCGCTCGCACGGCATGCTCAGGACCGAAATACTTTGCGCCAACTGCGGCAGCCATCTGGGACATGTATTCGACGATGGCCCTACAGAAACCGGTCAGCGGTACTGCGTGAATTCGCTGTCAATCGATTTTAAGGAAAAATAATCCATGAAAAAAGCCGGCGTAATTGCCGGCTTTCGCTTGTCTATTTTGTAGGTTTCAGTACGTAACTCACACTGACATTTGCCGTGATTTCAATTTCGCCGGCTGCGAGTGTTTGGTTACCGCCATCGGCCATTTCCATTTTCATCATGGCCATTTGATTGTACATGGGCCTTGGATAATCCACCTGGGAATTGTCGATTACAGTAAAGGCCTCCCCGAGGTTTTGTCCTAATGCTTCAACATAATCATTGGCTTTGTCACGCGCATTTTTAATCGCTGCCTTCCTGGCGTCAGATTTATAGGTTTCGAGTTTCGAGGTCCTGAATTCAATTCCCGAGATATTATTTACGCCCTGATCTACCAGCCCTTCCATCAAATCATCGTATTTCCCAAGGTTCTTAAGCAATATGTTTATCGTTTGCGTTGCCTGGTAATTGTGTTTCTTTTTCTCATAATCATAATTGTCGTAAAGGCTTACGCGTTGCGTCTGGTAATCTTCTTTGGCAATGTTCATTGATTTGATGTACTTCAGTACCGCA